>NZ_JBBNLR010000006.1:0-103083 GCF_040092375.1 Collinsella sp. CLA-ER-H5 | reverse complement strand
CCATGGTATCGGCGGCATCCTGGGCGGCGTGCTCACGGGCCTGTTCTGCGTGCCGGAGCTCTCGTGGACCGGTAAGGGCGGCCTGTTCTACACGTCAGGAGCTTCACGAAATCAATCAGATCGGTCATGGGCATCACCTCCCGTCGCATGGAGGGCGCTGCCCGGCACATGGAACTGCCGTCAACAACTGCCATTCTATCAAAGCGCGGTCATAAATACGAATATATGTTCGATAATAACAGCAACGTGATTCCCTCGAATAGCAGCCTTTCGTAAGGGCGGCAGAAGACGGCGCTGGGCGATTGGGGCTAGACGCGCAGGTCTTCGTCACCGAAAGCCCGTTTGATTAACCAGCCCTCTGTAGGTACACTGCATATTGATGGGCCCGGGATGACCGCTGATTCAAGTCACCGGGCCTAAATCTTTTTCATGCATTTGAATAGAGCGGGCGACTCCCTTGGTGCCGTCTGTGTGGCGAGTGCCTGGCGCATGGCATTGCGTCCCGCTTTCATGTCCGCACGGGCGCCTATCTTTACGGCAATGTAGCCGCCTATGTAGCAAGCGGCAAGCAACGGAGAAAGGCCCTAACCGTGTCAGCTGAAAAGATGCCGGGTATCTCGGCTATCGATACGACGAACTTTGCGCGCCAGATTGTGCTGGACTTTGAGTTTGCGCCGGTGCCAAAGCAGCGCCAGCGCCGTGGACTGCGCAATGAGATTATCGAGGTCGGCGCCGTCAAACTCGATTACCACGGCAACGTTATGGGCGAGTTCTCGCAGTTTGTGCAGACGGAATTTACCGAAGGCGTTGCGTTTCCCGTCCGCGAGCTCACAGGGATATCGGCCGTGGACACCGCGATGGCCGATCCACTCTATGTGGTGATCAAAAGGCTCAGTGATTGGATCGGTCGCTACTCCGCCCAGGTGGTCTGTTGGAGCGGGGCGGACCGTCGACAGCTTTTGACCGAGTGCCAGGCAAAGCACATCGACCTTTCCGCATTTCCTGCGGATTGGGCCGACCTGCAGGCGTTTTACACCTCGATCATGGACGTGGGTAGCCACGGGCGCGTCTCGCTGGGCGACGCGGCAACGTGGTTTGGCATCGAGTTCGACGAGTCGACGGGCCACGCCCACAGCGCCCTTGCCGATGCGCGCGTGACCGCCAAGCTTCTCAAGCAGATGATGGAGGGGAACTATCACGTGAGTCCGCACGCCCAGGAGATCCGCCAACGATGGGGGATGGGCGAGCGACCCCAGACGCGTCTTTCCAGCAAGTGCCCCGAGCTGGGCGACCTGCTGCTGAAGCTGAAGGCGGAGGGGAGGTAGGGGGCGTTCAGTTGGTAGCCGAGGCAGTTGGGACGGTCGAGGTCGCGCTAACGAAAATCCATTTGTTAAACCTGCTAGCCCTGGGTACACTGCATATCGATGGGCCCGGGATGACCGCTGATTCAAGTCACCGGTCCTAAATTCATATCTATAGGTTTAACCGAATGGCTGACAAGCCTACGGGACCTAAGATTCCATGGCATCGCGAATGGGCAGAACGTTGACTCTCGACTTCCCCTTCTATCTGCGTCAGATGGTCATTGGCTTCTGTTCCTTTGCTAGAATCAGAAGCACATTTGTATTGCATCATGCAATCGCGGGGGTTGCCAATGAAATACGCCGAGCTTGTCGACGGAGAGGCCAAGACAGGCGAGCTCAAGAGCTTTCTTGTGGATGGCGAGAACGTTGCCGTGACCATCCGCATACCTAAAAACATGCGTGATGCGGCGAAGGACGCCGCTGCGCTTTCTGGCATCAGCTTTACCTCGCTGGTAAAGATGAGCCTCATCGAATATCTGACCAAGAAGGAGAAATAGCAGTGGCGGATAGCGACGATCTTATCAAGGCCGTTGGCGCCAATATTCAAGAGAAGGCATCTCTCATTTGGAGTGCCGCCGATACCCTGCGTGGCCCCTACAAGCCTCATGAGTACGGCCTGGTCATCCTTCCTATGACCGTTATCAAACGCTTCCACGACTGCCTTGAGCCCACGCACGATGCCGTTCTCGCCGCAGCTGAGAAATACAAAGCCTTTTCCGTGAAGGACGGCTTTTTGCGCGATGCCTCCGGCTACCCCTTCTACAACACCTCTAAGTTCACCTTCGAGACGCTCAAGGCCGACCCGGAGAACATCGAGGACAACTTCAAGGACTACATCAACGGGTTCTCGGACAACGTGCAGGACATCTTGGCACGCATGAAGTTCGCCGACCAGATCGAACGCCTCTCCGACCCAGACGCCCCGCTGCTCTACCAGGTCGTCTGCGACTTCTGCAAGCCGCAGGCCGACATGTCGCCCGACAAGATCAAAGCTGTGGACATGGGCTACATCTTCGAGAACCTCATTCAGCGCTTCTCCGAGTCCTACGACGAGGACGCCGGCGCTCACTTCACGAGCCGCGACATCGTGTACCTCATGACCGACCTGCTCATTCAGGCGGACCCGCACGTCTTCGACGGCGACCGCATCACGAAGACCGTCTACGACCAGACCATGGGAACCTCGCAGATGCTCGGCTGCACCGAGGAGCGCCTGCGCCAGCTCGACGCCGAGGCCCGTGTAACCTGCTACGGTCAGGAGTTCAATCCCTTCACTTTCGGCATCGCGAAGGCGAGTGCGCTAATTCGTGGCGAGGACGACGCCAACATGCGCTTCGGAGATACCCTCTCCGCCGATAAGTTCGATGGCTTCAAGTTCGACTACTGCATTTCCAATCCACCCTTCGGTGACCCGTGGAATCCTCAGGCCCCCTCGGTGGAGAAGGAATTCAAGACTGCCGGCGGTGGACGCTTCCCCGTTGAGAAGCTTCCCGCCAAGGGCGATGGTCAGATGCTCTTCGTGCTCAACGGCCTGTCTAAGCTCAAGGACGACGGCGTGATGGCGATTGTCCAGGACGCGAGTCCGCTCTACAAGGGCAAGCCCGGCAGCGGCGAGGACAGCATCCGCCGATACGTGTTGGAGAACGACTGGCTCGACGCGATCGTGCAGCTGCCCTGCGACTCGTTCTACAACACCGGCATCGCCACCTACGTTTGGCTCTTCAGCAAGGCGAAGGCACCGGAGCATCGCGACCACGTGCTGCTCATCGACGCCTCCCGGTGCTTCGAGAAGCGCCGCAAGGGCATTGGCGACAAGAAGAACGACATCACCAAGTCCTGCCGCGACCTTATCGTCCAGGCGTACTCCGAGTATCGCGACGGCACTTGGACGGGCGCCGGGTCCAACGGACTAGAGGTCTCCGTCGAGGCGCGCCTGATGGAGACGGTCGAGTTTGGCTTCAACCGCGTTGCCGTGGAGAGCCCCGTCGTCGACGAGGACGGAGAACCCGTCCTTAACAAACGCGGGAAAATGCAGGCGGACAAGGCCAAGGAGGACACCGAGGACATCCCGCTCACTCAGGACATTGACGCCTATATCGAGCGCGAGGTACGCCCGTACAACAAGTACGCCTGGGTGGACAAGAAGAAGACCAAGGTGGGCTACACCGTCCCGTTCACGCGCGTGTTCTACAAGTACGCCGAGCTGGAGCCAGCTGACGAGATCGCCAAGCGCATCCTCGAGCACGAGAAGACGCTCGAGAAGAGCCTCAAGGCCCTCTTCGGAGAGGTGCGTTAGCAATGCGGGAGATGAAGGACAGTGGCGTCGAGTGGCTCGGCGAGGTCCCCTCGAGGTGGAAATTGCATAGGGCTAAGCGCCTGTTTAAACTCACCAACGACAGGGGCAACGATGACCTTACGCTTTTGGCAGCGACCCAGAAGCATGGCATGTGGCCTCAGGATAGGCTTGAAGGTGTTGTTCGCGTTAAGGACGATACCGACCTAAGTAGATTCCGTACGGTTCACAGGAATGATTTTGTAATCAGCCTGCGCAGCTTCCAGGGCGGCTTCGAGCGCTCCGACTTCGAAGGGGTCTGTTCGCCTGCTTACCAAACGTTTCGCTCAATAAAGCCAATCGACTATCAGTTCTATAAGTACTTGTTTAAGTCGCCGTCGTTTATTGACCATATGAATTCACTAACGTTGGGCATCCGCGAAGGCAAAACAATCAAGTTCGAGGACTTTGCAGCCCAAGTGCTACCCATGCCTCCCCTCGATGAGCAGCGCCGCATCGCGGAATACCTGGACGATAAGTGCGCCGAAATCGACCGCGCCGTCTCCACCGCCGAGCAGTCTATTGAAGAGTACAGGGCGTATCAAAACGATGTGGTTAAACGAGCCATTGTTTACGGTACGTGTAACGCTTTCAAAGTGAAAGAAAGCGGAGTCCCGGCGATAGGAAAAATGAATGCGAACTGGGGCCTCGTGATGGTGAAGCGTCTCGCTGTATTTCTCAACGGAGATAGAAGTGACAGCTACCCTTCAGGCGACGACATTCAAGAGGCTGGAATTCCGTTTATTACGTCTGGCGACCTCAATGGTCGTTATCTTCCCGACGTCTTTTCGAAGTACATTTCGCAAGATAAGTACGATTCACTTAAGGGTGTGAAGCTACGGCGCGGTGATGTCGTCTTTTGTTTGCGCGGAAGCGTTGGCAAATGCTCGTTGAACCGAACGGAGAACTGCGGCACGGTTGCTTCTTCGCTGACTGTCGCTAGACCCATTTGCTGCGCTCCCGAGTGGCTTAGCTATGCGCTTACGTGCTCATCTACCACCAATCAAGCCATGGCTACTGCCATTGGTGCAACGAGCGCAAATCTTGCCGCTAACGTATTGGCTCGGGCGTTTGTGCCATTGCCCCCTCTCTCCGAACAGCGTCTCATTGCGGACTACTTGGACGAGAAGTGCACCCAGATCGATGCCGATATCGCTGCCAAGCAGGCTATCATCACCGACCTCAAAGCGTACAAGCAGTCGCTCATCTACGAGACCGTCACCGGAAAGCGGGAGGTGTAGCCAATGGGCGATTCCTATCGTCTTCCGGGCATCGTGCTGGAGGCGTCGTCGTCGAAAACGTGGGATATTGCCGTTTCCGAATGGCACGTGGTGGGGTGCCATGACAATGGGAACACCTCCGGAGAGTGTCTTTGCGGGCATGAGGGCATCAGGTATGAGTTCACAATCAAAAATTCCGTCAACGGGAAAGAGCTCTCGCCAATAGGCTCCACCTGCATCCTTAAGTTTGAAAATGATGAGCTCAAGAACGAGGTTGAGGGCTGGAAGGCAGCGATCAAGCTGCTGGAAGCCCTTGAGGCGAGGAAGCCGGGCGTGCGACTCGATGGCATGAACAGGGATCTGTTTTCTCGACGCCTCTACGCTTTCCTTTACGAGAGGGGCGCCTTTCCGGCCAATAGGTACAACGGTTATGACGGTCGAAACGATTACGAGTTCATGGTGGATATGTTCAACAAGAGGACGGCACCGACGGAAAAGCAGCGCGCGAAGATGTACATGGTGCTAAACAAGAGCATATTTCCGTGGCTCGCTCTCTTTGGTCGCGAGTTGAGAGAGATGAGGTTGTAGCATGCCTGCGCAGACAAAGGAAAAGAACCTCGAAGAGGACATCGAGTCGTTTCTCTGCTCGCCTGAGGGCGGTTTCTTCAAGTGCGACGACAGGCATTCGCTCCTCTACGTCGAGGACGGCACCTATCAGATGGTCGGCGGCGGCTACATGGAGCATCGTGACCGTGCGCTCGACGCCGCCACCCTGGTCAACTTCATCCAGACGACGCAGCCCAAGGCGTGGGATCGCTTCGAGCGCATGTGCAACTCCGATTCCACGGCGAAGTTCGCCAAGGTCTTCAACGACGCCGTCGACCGCCTGGGTATGGTCGCGGTGCTCAAACACGGCTTCAAGCACCGAGGAATTCCTTTCAAGGTCGTATTCTTCAAGCCGGAGAGCGGGCTTAACGAAAGCGCCGCCGACCGCTATGCCAAGAACGTCTGCCGCTGCATCCGCCAGTTCCACTTCGCCGAGACGGGCAACCAGACCATCGACATGGTCCTGGACGTGAACGGCATCCCCCTGGTGAGCATAGAGCTCAAGGACCAGTTCACCGGCCAAGACGTTGAGAATGCCATGCGCCAGTGGCGCGAGGACCGCGACCCGAGGTGTCGCTGTCTCAAGTTCAACACGCGCATGGTGGCCTTTTTCGCCGTCGATCTCGAAAATGTCTACATGACCACCAAGCTGGAGGGCGCGAAGACCTTCTTCCTGCCGTTCAACCAGGGCTCCGCCGGGGCGGGAAACGACGGCGGCGCCGGCAACCCCGCAAATCCCGACGGTTATGCCACGAGCCACTTGTGGGAGGTCGCCCTGCAGAAGGACAGCCTGCTCGATATCGTCAACAAGTTCCTCCACCTGGAGGTCAAGGAAGAGACAGAGCTCGATGCGCGCGGCAACGAGGTGAAGCGCAAGAAGGAGCGCATCATCTTCCCCCGTTACCACCAGCTCGACTCCGTGCGTAAGGTCATCGCCGACGTGCGCGCGAACGGGACGGGCAAGAACTACCTCGTGCAGCATTCGGCGGGGTCGGGCAAGTCGAACAGCATCGCCTGGACGGCCTATCGCCTTGCATCCCTCTTTGTGGATGACACCCCGCTGTTCGACTCCGTGGTCGTCGTCACCGACCGCCGAGTGCTCGACAGCCAGCTGCAGGAGACCATCTCGGGCTTCGATCACGCCATCGGCTCGGTCGTGACCATCGGCAAGGACAAGACCTCGGCCGACCTGCGGGACGCCATCAACGGCGGCGCTCGTCTCATCGTCTCGACCCTTCAGAAGTTCCCCGTGATCTACGAGCAGGTCGAGAGCAAGGGTAAGCGCTTCGCCATCATCGTCGACGAGGCACATTCGTCCCAGACGGGAACGAGCGCGCTCAAGCTCAAGAGCGCCCTTGCCGACAAGCGCGACGCGCTCGAGGAGTACGCTGAGATCGAGGCGGAAGCCGAGGACGCCGCAGCCGATTGGGAGGACCAGCTCGCCGACGAGCTCGCGAGCCACGGCCGTCACAAGAACCTGACCTTCGTTGCCTTTACCGCCACGCCAAAGGAACAGACGCTCGAGATCTTCGGCGATGAGTGGCCTGACGGGTCCTTCCACCCGTTCCACGTCTACTCGATGCGCCAGGCGATAGAGGAGGGCTTCATTATGGACCCCCTCGCCAACTACGTGAGTTATTCGGAGGCCGTCGAGCTCGCACGCACGGTCCCCGACAATCCCGACGTACCGAGCAGCCCCACGCTCAAGCTGCTCCGCAAGTATAAGGAGCTGCACCCCTATGCCCTCGGCCAGAAAGCCGAGATCATCGTGGAGACATTCCGCAATGTGACACGCACCAAAATCCGCGGCAAGGGCAAGATGATGGTGGTCACGGCCTCGCGCCTCGCGACGGTTCGCTACTACCACGAGATCAAGCGCTACATGCAGAAGAAGGGCTACGATGATATCGAGGTGCTGGTGGCGTTCTCGGGCGCCATTAGCGACCCGGCTGACGGCCCCGACGGTCCCGAGTACACCGAGCCGGTCATCAACGTCGGCCACGATGGACAACGCGTCGCCGAGAGCCAAACGAAGGCCGAGTTCCACAACTATGGGGACGTGCTTGTTGTTGCCGAGAAGTACCAGACGGGCTTTGACGAGCCGCTGCTGCACACGCTGGTGGTGGACAAGAAGCTCAAGGACGTGAAGGCCGTCCAGACGCTCTGCCGCGTCAACCGCATCCACCCGGACAAGGAGGACACCTACATCCTCGACTTCGTGAACAAGCCCGAGGACATCCAGAAGGCTTTCGAACGCTTCTACACCGAGACGTCGCTTTCCGAGCAGATTAACACCGACCTCCTCTATCAGGTGCAGACCGATATTCGCGGTTACGGGCTCTATGACGAGTCTGACATTGAGGCCGCTGCCGAGATAGTCTTCACCGATGGCAAGGGTAAATCGCAGAGCAACGTGCAGGGTAAGCTCGCGGCCGTTTTGAAGCCGGCGGTCGCGCGTTATAACGAGTTGAACGACGATGAACGCTATCAGGTTCGTCGCAAGGTGCGTAGCTTCTGCAAGTGGTACACCTACATCACCCAGATCGTGCGCATGTTTGACCGAGACCTGCATAAGGAATACGTGTATTTAAGCTATCTGCGCCACCTCCTCAAGGTCGAGAAGATCCCCGTCGAGGCTGTGGACGACAAGGTCGAGATGCGCTTCTACAAGCTCAAGCAGGAGTTCGAGGGCAGCATTTCGCTTGAGCCTGGCGGCGGCGTGCTCGATCCCGGTGGCGCGGCCAAGACCGTGACGCCCGATAAGAAGCGCGACCCGCTGCAGGTGCTCGTGGATAAGTTCAACGAGCAGTGGGCTGGCAACTTCACCGAGGGAGATCGTGTGGTTATCGACACGCTGTGGAAGCGTATCGCCGAAAACCCGCAGGTCGCCGACACCATCCGTCGCGACGGCAGACAGGTCTTCGAATCAAGCCTGCTGCCCAAGGTGTTCGATGAGGAGGCTCGCCGCGCCTATGTGGAGAACACGGACTCCTTTACCAGCCTCTTTGAGGACAGTGAGAAGTATCGCGCCATGATGAGCGCCATCGGGCAGCTGCTGGTTGAGAAATTCAAGTAGGATTCCTGAGATTGATGTTGGAAAAAGGGGCAACCGCAAATGAAAGCAACCGAGGCAAATCTACTCGACCTTATGGGCGTGGCGAAGATGCAGTTTGTCATTCCCGTGTACCAGCGAGTTTACTCGTGGAGTGTAAAAGAGTGCGAGGTGCTTTGGGATGACGTCATGCGAGCGGGTCGTGATGGCGTATCGCACTTCGTGGGGTCAATGCTTTATATCCCCGAGTCCGAGAGCTCTGCCACGAGCATTTCGCGCGTGCTTCTGATTGACGGACAGCAGCGCATGACGACGTTTTCGTTGATGATTGCAGCTTTGGCTGACTATTTGGAGAGCAACCCCGACAAGGCTGGCTTCCTTGGCGACCTCAAAATCTCGGCGCTGAGGAAAAATTACCTCTTTAACGATGACGACTACAACGGTCTGGCACGCTACAAGCTGGTGCTCTCGCAGGACGATAAAGAGACGCTGTTCTCCATCGTGTCTGGGGCTCCCGTGCCAGATGAAAAATCGGATCGGATTGTCGAGAACCATGCGTTCTTCCGCGAGAAGATGCGTGGTAAATCATTTGACCCGGCAAGGCTTTGGGCGGGGCTAAACCGCGTGCAGGTCATCGACACTAAGCTCACCGCTGGCGTTGATAATGCCCAGCTCATATTTGAGTCCATGAACTCCAAGGGCAAGCCGCTCACGCCCATTGACCTCATCCGTAACTACGTTCTAATGTCGCTTCCCAACGACGAACAGACCAAGCTTTATGAGGGTTATTGGCATCCACTCGAGTGCTTGTTCGGAAAAGGCGGCGAGGACGAGTTCAATGCATTTATCTGGTACTGGCTGTGGCTTAAAGTTCCCAATAGGATGCCGAAGGAGAACGAGGCCTACTACGAGTTTAAGCGCTATTTCGCCGACGACTACGATGGTGACACCGAGGGCCTGCTTAAGGAGCTGCGCGGGTATGCACATAGATACGCCAGTCTGTTCCTTGGTAAGGAGAAGGACGACGGACTGCGCCGAGTGTTCGGCAGAATCGTAAGCCTCGACGTGAAGCAGATAAGGCCCCTCTTAATGTTGCTTTATTCGGTTTACGAGGGGAATGGACTAGACCGCAATGCGTTTTTACGTATCTGCGAGACTATCGAGTCGTTTCTGTTCAGGCGAGCGGTTTGCGGCAGACTTACCACGGGCCTAAATAATTTCTTTGCCGGCATGTATCGCAATCTCGAGCAGCAGGACGATATCGAGGAGTACGTTACGGCGATGCTCCTTATCCACAGCAGCGGTATGACCGCATACTTTCCGACAGACGAGCATTTTGTCGAGGAGTTTAAGGCGCGTGACTGCTACAACCGCTTCTCTAAAAAGCGCTATTACCTGGAACGCATGGAGAACTGGCACCACCCGAAGGAGTCCATCTCAGCCGACGATTACCAGACCGAGCACATCATGCCCCAGACGATTGATGATGAGCACGGCTGGAAGGAATCGCTTGGTGAGAACTGGGAAGACGTCCACGACAGGCTGTGCAACAACTTGGGAAATCTTACGCTGACGGGCTACAACCAGGAGTACTCAAACCGGTCGTTCTCGGACAAGCTCAATCTGCCTGACGTCGGATTTAAGTGCAGCCCGCTCTACCTAAACAAATCGATTGTCTCGCATGAAAAATGGGGTGAGGAAGAGATTGGGCAGCGCGCGGACGAGCTGGCGAAAGAAGCGTGCGAGATATGGAAGTATCCCGACCTTCCGGCAGACGTCGTCGACAAGTACCGTCCTTCTCGTGGGGAGCCTGACGAGGCTCCTGTCTGGACTCTGCATGAGAACCACCCCACCTTTGCCGAAGGTGGGCTCAACCAGAAGCTTTTCGATGAGGTGCGCGAGTCCGTTCTGAGTGGTAACCCTTCGTGGGAGTCCTACATAGCCAAGTACTATGTAGGCTTCAGGTCGGGCAAGCGAAAACTGCATGCCGTGTTAGAAGGTAGGACCAGCAACGGTGGCTGGATTGCCGTCGGCCTGGCAAAGAGCGTGGATGACCTAATTGATCCAGAGGACATGTGCCAGGACAAACGTACGCAGGGTGGATTTGGCCCAGGCCTACCGACCTATGTTGCTCTTCGTAATGCCGATGACATTCCCGCGGTGCTCGATCTTATAAAGTAGTGCTAGGTTAAAGGCCGGGAATCTAATTCCCGGCCCTTGCCATCTCGGAATTGCCGATGGCTTATCTGCCCACCTACACCCCCGCAATCCCGCGCGCCGCGCTCAGCAGCTCGTACTCCCTCTGGCTCCACTGGTGCAGCTCGGCCGCGTGCACGGCGTCGCGACACAGGTCCAGGAACACCTCGGCGCCCTCGCAGAAGCACTCGCGGGCAAAGGCGCCGGATCCGTCCGCAACGCACGCACCGTCGGCAAAAAGCTTCCAGCTGGACGGCTCGCGCGAGCCGTCTCCGAGCAGCTTGATCTGCAGAACATGTGGGCCGCCAGCGGCACATGGCCCTTCTTCCAACGCCTGCACCGTAAAGCGCATCTGGAGGGACAGAGTATAAAATCCGGAAAAGTGTCGAAATAGGCACCTTAAAACTTCGGAAAAGTGTAGCTGGATGACAAAACAGCACTAAGAAGCTGGTGCTGGATGCGGGATCCTGTGGCCGCCTTCAGCCCTCGCTACTCGTCGTCCCCGTCGTTGGGGTCGCCCTTGAGGGTGTTGATGTCCAGGTACTGGTTATCGTCCTCTTTTTGCTGGGTCTCCGACTCCGCTTGGGTGGGGCCGCGGAACAGCTGGAATCCCTCAAATGCAATGACACCGAGCAGGGCAATGATAATGGCGATAAAGGCAACCTTGACTGCCTGCGGAAATTCCGAGAAACGCAGTGCCTTTTCCTCGGCGTAATAATCGGCGAAGCGCTCTTCGCCCGTGCTTTTGGTATACGCCGGCGCGGACGCGGCCTCCGGGTCATATTCCGGTGCGGGCGTGGCAGCGTACGGATCGTTGGGATAATCGCTCGACGCGGTGCCATAGTCCTCGGTCTCGATGCGACTGTTGCCAGCATAGCCATCGGAATAATCGGAATATGCCGTACCGCCCTCATAGTCTGCGGCGCTCGTGTTGGCGGCAAAAAGCGGGTTAACTGGAACGTCGAGCGCCGGCATGCCGGTAGAGGTCTCATCCAGATCGGTTGCAGCCCAGGAATCGTAGGCAACCTGATGGGCAACGGGCTCATCGAGCCTTGCGACCGGAGGCTTGCGTGCCGCAGGAACAGGCAACTGCTGGGCGCTGTACATAACAGTGCTGTCGGCCGATTTGCCCTGCGTCGCTGCTGCGAGAAATGCCGCCGTCTCGGATGGGTCACTTGCGGGGCGGGGAGCGGGCGTGGGCGCCGAAGTGGGTGCGGGTGTAGGCGCGGGCGTCGAAACAGCCGACTGCGCAGGAGTCGGCGCAGATGCGGTCTTAGGCGCAAGTGCGGGATTGGGGCTTGACGGGCGAGCCGCGCCGCCGCCCATGAGTTCGTCGGCGGTCCACGGGCGATCATCCATCACATCGCCAAGGCTCAGCGAAAACAGGTCGTCTTCACCCTCATCGAACATGCGGTGCACATGTCCACCAATTGCCGGAATCAATCCGCGACCGGTGCATGATGCCTTGCTCAACGCCATTCTGTTCCATCCTTTCGAAATACTAATGACATCGATTATATGGAACTTCCCAAGTGGCTCGGTCTTGGATTCGTGCTTTCCAGAACTCGCGCCCAAAAGGGGAGGGGCAATCCAGGCGAGCGCCTACTTGTCGCCGGCCGCCGCCTTGGCCTCATTGAGGTAGCTATAAAAACTGTACTTGGAGATGCCAAAGAACTCGCAGGCGCGCTCGCTCGACTTGGAAATGAGGAAGGCGCCGCGACGGTCGAGGTAGCCAATGGCACGAATGCGCTCGTCTTTGGTCATGAGTGCCGCGGGCTTGCCCACAAACTGCTCGCACTCGTGCAGCAGGTCCTCGAGCAGGTCGCCGATGTTCTTGGTAATGGGCTCGGGCTCGGTATAGCCCGTGCCGCCGGTGCCGGTAAAGGCGTCGAGCGAACGCTCAAAAGCCTTCATGAGCGTAATGTCAAAGTTAATGCCCAAAATGCCGACGGGCTTGCCTTCGTCGTTGCGGATAAAGATCGTCGACGATTTGAGCAGCTTGCCATCGGTGGTTTTGGTGAGGTATGGCTCGCGGTCGTGCACGTCGGTGGTGCCCTCGTGCATGGACTCAAACACGATATGGCTGGGGCCGTCACCCAGTTTGCGCCCGCTGACGTGGCCGTTTTCGATCACTACGATGGAGTGGTCCACGTCCTCGGTTTCCAGATCGTGGACGACGACTTCGCAGTTGGGGCCAAATTGGAGCGCCAGGCCGTGTGCTAGGCGCTTGTAAAACTCAATCTGTGCGGGGGTCATGGGTGCCTTCCTAAAAATTAGTTTGGGCACACTTTGCCATAAACCACACTTGACCGCAAACAAATCCATCAACAAGGCAATTCATGACCGTTCGGCGGCGAAAAAGTACCGATTACGGCAACAAACAATTCGTTAGGTACGCCAATCAAAAAGTGTGATAGAACATTACTAACAAACTTTTTGTTTGGCATCCACATAAAAGTTCAGCCGTGTGAATGGGATCGGGCTGAAACGCGTATGCGGGGGCCGGCAAGAGAGGACTTAAGGAGTTCACCGTATGGCCGATAAGATCCAGTGGGCGGGCAACACGATGCCCAAGAGCGATGACAAGCACTTGGGAATCATGAGCCTCGACCACGTGAAGAAGGCCCGTGCCTTCCACCAGTCGTTCCCTCAATATACCGTCACTCCGCTTGCCCGTCTGGACGGTCAGGCTGCGCGCCTGGGCCTGTCCAACCTGTGCGTTAAGGACGAGAGCTATCGCTTTGGCCTCAACGCCTTTAAGGTTCTGGGCGGCTCGTTTGCCATGGCCAACTACATTGCCGATGAGACCGGCAAGGACGTTGCCGACTGCACCTTCGATTACCTGACTTCCGATCAGCTTGCCAAGGACTTTGGCCAGGCCACCTTCTTTACCGCCACCGACGGCAACCATGGCCGCGGCGTGGCATGGGCTGCCAACAAGCTGGGTCAGAAGGCCGTCGTGCACATGCCCAAGGGTTCCACCAAGCCCCGCTTCGACAACATCGCCGCTGAGGGCGCCACGGTGACCATCGAAGAGGTCAACTACGACGAGTGCGTGCGCATGGCCGCCGCCGAGGCCGACGCCTGCGAGCGCGGCGTCATCGTTCAGGACACCGCCTGGGAGGGCTACGAGAAGATCCCGTCTTGGATTATGGAGGGCTACGGCACCATGGCTTCCGAGGCTGCCGAGCAGCTGCGCGAGATGGCCATCAACCGCCCGACGCACGTCTTTGTCCAGGCCGGTGTAGGCTCGCTCGCCGGCGCCGTGGTGGGCTACTTCACCAACCTGTATCCCGATAACCCGCCCACCTTCGTCGTGGTTGAGTGCGCGCCTGCCGCCTGCCTGTACAAGGGCGCTGCCGCCGGCGACGGTGACCCGCGCATCGTGGACGGCGACATGCCCTCCATCATGGCCGGTCTGTGCTGCGGTGAGCCCAACATCCTGGGCTGGGATATCCTGCGCAACCACGCCACCGCCTTCGTGTCCTGCCCCGACTGGGTCACCGCTCGCGGCATGCGCACCCTGGGCGCTCCCGAGAAGGGCGACCCGCGCGTCATCTCCGGCGAGTCCGGCGCTGTGACCACCGGTCTGGTCGAGACTCTCATGCTCGATCCCGAGTACGCCGAGCTCAAGGAACTCATCGGCCTGGACAAGACGAGCTCCGTGCTCTGCTTCTCCACCGAGGGCGATACGGATCCCGACCAGTATCGCCGCATTGTTTGGGAAGGCGAATATCCCACTTGCTAATCGTTGGGGCGGAGTAAATAGGTATCGCTCCGCCACCTCAAAGGTAGATTCCTTCGTTTGAAAGGTTATGAACAATGGCTAAAGAACTCGATTTCGACGCTATCAAGGCTGCTGCTGAGTCTCATCGTGCTGATATGACTCGCTTCCTGCGCGCTATGATCTCCCATCCCTCTGAGTCCTGCGAGGAGGGTGAGGTTGTTGCTTGCATCAAGGCCGAGATGGAGAACCTTGGCTATGACGAGGTCAAGGTCGACGGCCTGGGCAACGTTATGGGCTTTATGGGCGAGGGCGACAAGATCATCGCCATCGACTCCCACATCGACACCGTCGGCATCGGCAACATCGAGAACTGGGATGCCGATCCCTACGAGGGCTACGAGACCGATGAGATCATCTACGGCCGCGGCGGCTCCGACCAGGAGGGCGGCATGGCTTCTGCTACCTACGCTGCCAAGATGATGAAGGACATGGGCCTCATCCCCGAGGGCTACAAGATCATGGTCGTCGGCACCGTCCAGGAAGAGGACTGCGACGGCATGTGCTGGCAGTACATCTACAACAAGGACGGCATTAAGCCCGAGTTCGTCATTTCCACCGAGCCCACCGACGGCGGCATCTACCGCGGTCACCGCGGCCGCATGGAGATCCGCGTCGACGTTCACGGCACCTCCTGCCACGGCTCCGCTCCCGACCGCGGCGACAACGCCATCTACAAGATGGCCGACATCATCGCCGACGTCCGCGCCCTCAACAACAACGGCTGCGACGAGTCGACCGACATCAAGGGTCTCGTCAAGATGCTCGACCCCAAGTACAATCCCGAGCACTTCGAGGATGCCCGCTTCCTGGGCCGCGGCACCTGCACCGTCAGCCAGATCTTCTACACCAGCCCCAGCCGTTGCGCCGTGGCCGACTCCTGCGCCATCTCCATCGACCGTCGCATGACCGCCGGTGAAACCTGGGAGTCCTGCCTGGACGAGATCCGCAACCTGCCGGCTGCCAAGAAGTACGGCGACGACGTGAAGGTCTCCATGTACATGTACGACCGTCCGTCCTGGACCGGCGAGGTCTACGAGACCGAGGCTTACTTCCCCACGTGGATCAACAAGGAGACCGCTCCGCACGTCAAGGCTCTCGTCGACGCCCACAAGGCCATGTTCGGTGACGAGCGCATCGGCTGCGAGCCCAGCATGGACAAGCGCACCGGTCGCCCGCTGTGCGACAAGTGGACCTTTTCCACGAACTGCGTTTCCATCCAGGGCCGCTACGGCATCCCCTGCGTGGGCTTTGGCCCGGGTGCCGAGTCTCAGGCTCACGCTCCCAACGAGGTCACCTACAAGGACGACCTGGTCACCGCTGCTGCCATGTACGTGGCTGCCCTGAACCTCTACGATCCGAGCAAGGCCGATGGCGACGCCACCGTGTTCCGCGCCGGTCTGACCAACAACAAGATTGATTAGTCCCATTCCTCGATTTTGTTGAGCCGGGGGCTGCTCGTGTCCCCGGCACCCCCTGTTGACTTGGGGCCCGCGGTCGTTATCTCCCATGCTTCCTCAACGGTGGCGGGTCCTCGTCATGGTGCTCTGCATGTTCTAGCCACACGCGCATGCCGGAGCACATCTACTCATTGCGATCGTTTCATCTTTAGAAAGGACATTTCCATGGACGCTAAGTTTACCGAGCTCGTCGAGCAGCTGAACGGCCTCGATTTTAAGGGTATGTACGGCAGCGACTTCCTGCACACCTGGGACAAGACTACCGATGAGCTCAAGGCTCTCTACATCGTCGCCGACGCCCTGCGCGAGCTGCGCGAGAACAACGTCTCGTCCAAGATCTTCGACTCGGGTCTGGCCGTCTCCCTGTTCCGCGACAACTCCACCCGTACGCGCTTCTCCTTCTCTAAGGCCGCCAACCTGCTCGGCCTTGAGCTGCAGGACCTGGACGAGAAGAAGTCCCAGATCGCTCACGGCGAGACCGTCCGCGAGACCGCTACCATGATCTCCTTCATGGCCGACGTCATCGGCATCCGCGATGACATGTACATCGGCAAGGGCGACGCCTACATGACCGAGGTCTCTGAGTCCGTGCAGCAGGCCTACGAGGACGGCGTTCTGGATCACCGTCCCACGCTCATCTCCCTGCAGTCCGATTCCGACCACCCCACGCAGTCCTCTGCCGACATGCTCTACCTCATCAACGAGTTTGGCGGCCTCGAGAACCTCAAGGGCAAGAAGGTTGCCGTCACCTGGGCCTATTCGCCCTCTTACGGCAAGCCGCTGTCCTGCCCGCAGTCGCTGATCAGCCTGCTGCCCCGCTTTGGCATGGACGTCACCCTGGCTCACCCCGAGGGCTATGACCTCATGCCCGAGGTCGTCGAGCGCGCCAAGGGCTACGCCGCCGAGTCCGGCACCACCTTTAAGCAGGTCAACACCATGGCCGAGGCCTTCGAGGGCGCCGACATCGTGATCCCCAAGAGCTGGGCTCCGTTTGCCGCCATGGAGAAGCGCACCAACCTGTACGCCGAGGGCGACGACGCCGGCATCGCAGCGCTCGAGAAGGAGCTGCTCGCCCAGAACGCCACCCATCAGGACTGGTGCTCCACGACCGAGCTCATGGAGAAGACTGCCAACGGCCAAGACACCATCTTTATGCACCCGCTGCCCGCCGACATCTCCGGTGTTTCCTGTGAGCACGGCGAGGTTAACGCCGACGTCTTCGACATGCACCGCGTGGGCATGTACAAGGAGGCCAGCTACAAGCCGTACGCCATCGCTGCCATGATGTTCCTGCAGAAGGTTGCCGATCCCGCCGCTACCCTCAAGGCCCTCGACGAGCGCAACACCGCCCGTTGGCTCCAGGCCTAAAGCCGGGTTGAGGTAAGCCATGTAAAGGGGGCGCTCTGCCAACCGGCGGGGTGCCCTTTTTTGCATCGCGGGCGTGCGGGATAAGCGCTTTCGATGTGGATGCCCGCGGCGCGAGTTATGGGTACGATGGTTTCGGGGGAGGTATCACCATGAGACTTGGATGCGTCATTATGGCTTCGGGCGAGGGCAAGCGGTTTGGCTCTAACAAGATGCTTGCCGATATCTATGGCGAGCCGCTGATTGCCCGGGCCATCGATTCGGTTCCCCGGGGCTTTGACGTCGTGGTTTCGACGCGTTGGCCCGAGGTCGCTCAGATTTGCGAGGACAAGCATTGCCCGTGCGTTCTGCACGATGGCGAGCTGCGCAGCGAAAGCGTCCGTGCGGGCCTTTCGTGGGGAGTCGAACGCAACTGGAAAGGTTGCCTCTTTTTGCCGGGCGACCAGCCGCTTGTGAGCACGGACTCTTTTGAGGCCATGGTTCGCGCGTTTGACGAGCGTGGCCGCAAACATCCGGTGCGCTTGGCGTGCAACGGTGAGCCTTCGAGCCCGGTGCTCTTTCCGGCGGAACTATTCGATGCACTCATGCGTCTTGAGGGCAAGGACGGCGGGGGCTCGATTCTCAAGGACCGTACCGACGTGGTGCTGGTCGAGGCGCGTGCCTACGAGCTGTGGGATGTCGATACCGCAGAGGGACAGCGACGCATAACGGAGCATATCGCGGCCTGCTCGTATTTTGATCGCGTGGCCAACTGTATTAATCAATAAGGAGCAACATGATCATCATCAAAAACGGCGCGCTCGTGACGCCCCAGGGGCTTCGCCGCGCCGATCTTGCCATGGAGGGCGACAAGATTGTGCGGATTGCCGCGGCGATTGAGCCGGCCGAGGGCGATACCGTCGAGGACGCCGCGGGCTGCTGGGTGTTTCCCGGCTTTATCGACGGCCACACGCACATGCAGTGCTGGACTGGCATGGATTGGACAGCCGATAGCTTTGAAACCGGCACGCGTGCGGCTGCCTGCGGCGGTACGACGACCATCGTGGACTACGCGACGGCTGATCGCGGCGTGACCATGCCCGATGCCTTGGCCGAGTGGCATCGCCGTGCCGACGGAACCTGCACGGCCAACTACGCCTTTCATATGGCACTCGCCGAGTGGAATGAACGCAACCGCGCCGATCTTTCGGCTATGCGCGAGGCGGGCGTATCGTCGTTTAAGACCTACTTTGCCTACGATCATTTGCGCCTGGACGATGCCGAGACGCTCGAGGTGCTCGAGGAGCTCAAGCGTATTGGCGGCATACTGTGCGTGCATTGCGAGAACGGTACGCTGGTGAATGAGCTGCAGAAGCGCGTGTACGAGCAGGGGATTCATGGGCCCGAGGGGCATGCGCTCAGCCGCCCGGACGTGTGTGAGGCCGAAGCCGTGAGCCGCCTGCTGTATCTGGCGCACCTGGCCGGCGACGCCCCAGTCAACGTGGTGCACCTTTCGACCAAGTTGGGGCTCGGGGCCATTCGTGCTGCCAAAGCGCGCGGGCAGAAGAATATCTATGTCGAGACCTGCCCCCAATATCTGATGCTTGACGACACCTGCTATCTGGAGCAGGGCGAGGACGGCTTTGCGGGCGCCAAGTACGTGATGAGCCCGCCGCTGCGCCATGCCGGTGACCGTGCGGCACTGCGCGAGGCGCTTGTGGCCGGCGAGATCGATACGATTGCGACCGATCATTGCAGCTTTAACCTGCACGGGCAAAAGGACCGCGGGCGCGACGATTTCCGCGCGATTCCCAACGGCGGGCCCGGCGTGGAGCATCGTCCCGTCGCGATTGCCACGAGCTTTGAGGGACAGCTGGGACCCGAGGACCTCTGCCGCTTGATGAGCGAGAACCCGGCGCGCGTGTTTGGCATGTACCCGCGCAAGGGCTGTCTTGCCGAGGGTGCCGATGCCGACGTGTGCGTGTGGGATCCTTGCGCGCGTTGGACGATCAGCGCCGCGACACAGCATCAGGCCGTGGACTACACGCCGCTCGAGGGCTTTGAGGCACATGGCCGCGCCAAGGCCGTGTTTGTGAACGGCGTGCTGGCGGCACGCGACGGCGAGCCCACCGGAGCCCAGCCCGGCCGCTACGTCCCCCGCTAGCAGCAAAGATGCCGTGTCCCCTCCTCAGTTGCGGTGAAATACGGACTGTTTGCGGCCGTCGGGCGGCCAAACAGTCCGTATTTCACCGCAACTGAGGAGATGGGGCCGGCTACTTGAGGCTGCTGGCGACGACGGGGTGGTCGAGAGCTGCCTCGAAGCGGTCGGCCATCGTGGGGTCGCTGAGCGTGTCGACTTGGTTGAGCATGATGCGGGCATTGTTGAGGTTCAGCATCCGCAGCTCGGCATTGAGCACCTGGGCGACGCGCTCTGGGGTGGCAGTGTCGGTGAGCTCGCAGCCGCAACGCTCGCAAAAGAGCTCGGGGCGGTGGACAACCTCGGCGACGGGTTTGCCCAGTCCCGAGGTGCCGACGACCCAGACAACGTTTGCCGTGGCGGCGGGAATTACCGGCTCCCAGGCGGCATGCGCCTTGAGCGGGAGTCGCTTGCTACCGTCTGCCTCGGCCAACACATAGTCAAAGCGCTGTGCCAGCTCGCCGAGTGGCTCGGCGGGGGCGGAGAGCTTGCCTGTCTCCGGGTCCAAGATGCCTGCCTGGCAGATGCCTCCGCGTGCAAGCCCCGCGCAGGCCTCGCAGGTGCAGCCTGGGGCGTGTGGGGCACCTGGCTTCCAAGGCGCGGCGTCCAGGCGACGATTCGACCCGTCCCATGGCACGCCGGCAACGGGAAGCATATGCGTGGTGGTGCAGAGGAGCACGCGGCCGCCAGCGCGCATGAGCTCAAGACCCAGCGTTTTGAGCAACGTCGACTTGCCGCCGCTGCCGATAATCGCGGTAATGCCCGGCTCGATCCTGAGCGCCGAGGCAAGATTGCCGCTAACCGTTTCCATCTGTTCACCGCCGTATAATACTGTGATAATAAATAATCATCAGAGTAGCGGTCGAACCGCTTTTGCTCTGCTCAAACCGTAGCACAGGGAGGTGCCCCGGGAATGCTCGTTTATGTTCGCGGCGCCGGCGATATCGCCACGGGTGTCGCCGCTCGCTTGGTGCGCGCCGGCGTGTCGGTCGTTATGGCCGATATCGCGGTTCCCACGTGCATCCGCCGCACAATCAGTTTTTGCGAGGCTATTCGCCTGGGCGAGGTCCAGGTCGAGGGCATTCGCGCTCGCTTGGCGCAGACGCCGGCAGAGGCGCTCGAGATTACCCAAGCGGGGGATGTTGCCGTCGTGGTGGACCCTCAGGCCAAGATGCTCGATGAGCTTAAACCCGCGGCTGTGGTCGACGCGATTCTGGCCAAGCGCAACCTGGGCACCACGCGCGACATGGCGCCTACCGTCATCGCCGTGGGGCCGGGCTTTACCGCGCCGGTCGATTGCGACGCCGTGGTCGAGACCATGCGCGGGCATTTCCTGGGCCGTGTCATTACCCAAGGTTCACCCCAGCCCAACACGGGCGTGCCGGGCATTATCGCTGGCTATGGCAAAGAGCGTGTTATCCACAGCCCCGCCGCCGGCGTGTTTCGGTCCGACCGCGCAATCGGCGACATCGTGCGCGCCGGAGACGTGATTGGCTACGCGGGCGATACGCCCATGCGCACGCAGATCGATGGCTGTCTGCGCGGGCTTTTGGCGAACGGCGTGCAGGTGACCGAGGGCTTTAAATGCGCCGATGTCGATCCGCGCGGCGATGCCAGCTATATCAACTACATTTCGGACAAGGCGACGTCGGTCGGCGGCGGCGTGCTCGAGGCACTCGCTATGCTCACCGATATCTTTAGAGGATAGAAGGCGGCAATGGAAAAGCTCGATGTTGTGAATGCGGCGCTTGCCGCCCTGCGTGCTGGCGAGACGTGCGAGCTCGTGGTCGTGGCCGGCACGGCGGGGTCGTCGCCGCGCGGCGTGGGCGCCTGGATGGCCGTCTTTGCCGACGGCAGCCAGGCGGGCACTATCGGCGGCGGCAAGATTGAGCTCTTTGCGCTGGATGAGGCGCGCGAACTCCTGAGCGCGGGACAGTCGCGTCTGGTCCGCTACACCATGGGCGGCGAGAACTCCGATACCGGCATGATCTGCGGCGGAGCCATTTGCCTGTGCTATCTGCATCTGGATGCGACCCAGGCACCGTTGTTCCAGGAAATTGCCGACGTCTTGGTCTATCGGCGCATCGGCGACTTCGTCATCGACTTTGAGCCGTTTATCGCGAGCGCGCTCGAGGGCGATGTGGCCGAGTACCATGGCGAGGCATCGCGCCATACCATTGCGGGCTGCCCCGGGCTTTCACTGGTGGAGGAGGGGGGTAACGTCACCTACACTAACGCCGCCTCCGAGATTCCCGCGGCGCACGTCGAGACGCTCTGCCCCGAGGGCCTGACCTACATCTTTGGCTGCGGACACGTGGGCGCCGCGACGGCGCGCGTGCTCACGGCGGCGGGCTTTGCCGTCGTGGCCTGCGATGACCGCCCCGGCACGTTGACGCCCGAATGGGTGCCCGGTGTCTACGATCGTCGCCTGGTCGATTACAAGAACCTGAGCGAGCTGTGTCCCATCGGTCCGCGCGACTTGGTGGTCGTCGCCACGGCGGGTCACAAGTCCGATATCGACGTGGTGATTCAGGCCATGCGTGCCAAGCCTGCCTACCTGGGCTGTCTGGGTTCGCGCCGCAAGACGGCCTTTGTGCGCGCCCGCCTGGAGCAGGAAGGCTTTACGCAGGACCAGATCGACGAGCTGCACCTTCCGATCGGCGTTGCCATCGAGGCCGAGGACCCCGAGGAGATCGCCATCTCCATCGCCGCCGAGATGATCCACCTGCGCCGCACCAAACTCGTCCCCCGCAAGCGCTAATCGCATCCCCACCAATAAGTTGCGGTGAAATACGGATTGTTTAAGCCTGTTAGGCCGCCAAACAGTCCCTATTTCACCGCAACAGCTTTTTGGGACCCATTTGTGCGGGGGAGTTGTGGAGTTGTGCAGGCAGACGAGGTTTTTCTGGAAATACACTCCCGATGCGCGTATAGTACCGATTGTTTTGTCGGCTCCTGCTGTGTCGAGTCCAAACCGCAAAATGCCATGAGCGGCGCGGATGCAGCCAGGAGGCACGAGGACAACCCATCGTGGCCACGCCCCGTGCTTAAAACCCCAAGAAGGAGTGAACAATGGCAGAAGAGAAGTATGTGCCGCGTCTGAAGACCAAGTACAACAACGAGGTCAAGCAGCGGCTTCAGGACAAGTTCCAGTACGAGAACGTCATGATGATCCCCAAGTTTGAGAAGATTGTCGTGAACATGGGTGTCGGCGAGGCCGCTACCGATTCCAAGGCCATCGACGGTGCCGTGCGCGACCTGCGCGCCATCACCGGCCAGCAGCCGATGATCACCCGTGCCCGCAAGTCCATCGCTACCTTCCGCCTGCGCGCTGGTATGCCGATCGGCTGCAAGGTTACCCTGCGTGGCGACCGTATGTGGGAGTTCTTCGATCGTCTGACCTCCGTCGCGATCCCCCGTATCCGCGACTTCCGCGGCATCTCCGCCAAGAGCTTCGACGGCCGTGGTAACTTCTCCATGGGCGTCACCGAGCAGCTCATCTTCCCCGAGATCGACTTCGACTCCGTCGATCACCAGCGCGGTATGGACATCACTTTCGTGACCACCGCCAATACCGATGAGGAGGCCAAGGCCCTTCTGGACGCCTTCGGTTTCCCGTTCAAGAAATAGGTTCACCTGCCCTATAAGCGCCGTTCCCACAAGGGGGCGGCGCTTGGGGCGAACAATACTCTATGTGAGGAGGATATAAGTGGCTAAGACATCGATGATCGTCAAGTGCAATCGCAAGCAGAAGTTCTCTACTCGTGAGTACACGCGCTGCCAGCGCTGCGGCCGTCCGCACTCTGTGTACCGCAAGTTCGGCCTGTGCCGTGTCTGCTTCCGCGAGCTTGCACTCAAGGGCGAGCTTCCCGGCGTTAAGAAGGCCAGCTGGTAAGTCACTACCAGCGTTTCAAGCATCAGTTTGGAACAGGGAAAACGCGCTAAAAAGGCTTTGCCGTTAAGGGCGGCGAAGAACCAAGAGCGCGTGTTCATCAAGAACGAAGGAGAATCTGTATGAACCTTACAGACCCGATCGCAGATATGCTTACGCGCATCCGTAACGCTAACTCTGTGAACAAGGCCACGGTCTCCATGCCGAGCAGCAAGAAGCTCGTCGAGATCGCTCGTGTTCTGCACGAGGAGGGCTACATCGAGGGCTACGATGTCGAGGACACCGTTCCCCAGAAGACTCTGCACATCACGCTTAAGTATGGTCCCAAGAAGGCTAAGGTCATCAACGGCATCCGCCGCATTTCCAAGCCGGGCCTGCGTAAGTACACCGGCGTTGCCGACATGCCCCGCGTCCGCGGTGGCCTTGGTACCGCCATTATTTCCACCAGCCATGGCGTCATGACCGACCGCGATGCTCGCAAGCACAACGTCGGCGGCGAGATCATCGCTTACGTCTGGTAATTCGCTCGGTAGGTAGAAGGAAAGGAGATCACCGTGTCTCGTATCGGTAATAAGCCTGTCCAGATTCCCGCCGGAGTCGAAGTGGCAGTCAACGGCAACAACGTTGTCGTCAAGGGCCCCAAGGGCCAGCTCGAGCTCGATGTCTTTGAGAAGCTCGCTATCAACGTCGAGGACAACGTCCTCACCGTTTCCCGTCCCGACGACGAGCGTGAGACCCGTGCCCGCCACGGCCTCACCCGCGCCCTCATCCACAACATGGTTGTTGGCGTTTCCGAGGGCTTCGAGAAGAAGCTCGAGCTCGCCGGCGTCGGTTACCGCGTGCAGCAGAAGGGCAAGAACCTCGAGTTCTCCCTGGGCTTCTCGCACCCCGTGATCGTCGAGGCTCCCGAGGGCATCACCTTCGAGGTTCCCGACAACACCCACGTGAACGTCAAGGGTATCAACAAGCAGCAGGTCGGTCAGATCGCCGCTGAGATCCGCGGCCATCGTCCTCCCGAGCCTTACAAGGGCAAGGGTATCCACTACGTTGGCGAGCACATCCGCCGCAAGCTGGGTAAGGCCGCCAAGTAGTCGTAACCGACTCACTCGCATAAGACCAGCACCCCGTCAGGTGCTGGCAAGATCAACCTTTTTAGGAGTTTACGTATGAACAAGCATAAGGCGAAGCTGGAAGGCCTCAAGCGTCGTCAGCGTCGTGTTCGCGGCAAGGTCTCGGGTACCTCCGAGCGTCCGCGTCTTCGCGTGACCCGTACTAACGCCAACATCTATGCCCAGATCATCGACGACAGCAAGGGCTCCAGCCTGACGCTCGTCTCTGCCTCGACCCTCGAGGCCGAGTTCAAGGGCACCCACACCTCGAACAAGGAGGCTGCGGAGAAGGTCGGTCAGCTCGTTGGCAAGCGCGCCATCGAGGCCGGCATCACCAAGGTCGCCTTCGATCGCGGTGGCCGTATCTACCATGGCCGCGTCAAGGCCCTCGCCGACGGTGCTCGTGCCGCCGGTCTCGAGTTCTAGGAGGTATGTAGCACATGGCTCGTAATCAGAAGCAGCAGCGCGAGGCCTCCGAGTTCGAGGAGCGCGTCGTTTACATCAACCGCGTGTCGAAGACCGTCAAGGGTGGTCGTCGCATGAGCCTCGTCGCTCTCGTCGTCGTTGGCGACGGCAAGGGCAACGTCGGCGTTGGCATGGGCAAGTCCGCTGAGGTGCCCATGGCCATCTCCAAGGCGTCTCTCGATGCCAAGAAGAACATGTTCCACGTGCCGGTGACCGAGCAGGGCACCATCCCGCACGAGGTTCTCGGCCACTTTGGTGCCGGCCGCATCATCATCAAGCCCGCTGTCGAGGGTACCGGCGTTATCGCCGGCGGCGCTGTGCGTCCCCTCTTTGAGCTTGCTGGCATCAAGAACGTCCTGTCCAAGTCCCTCGGTACCGACAACGGCCTCAACATCATCAAGGCTGCCGTCGAGGGCCTCAAGGAGCTCTCCAGCCCTGAGGACGTCGCGGCTCGCCGTGGCCTGACGGTCTCCGAGATGTTCGTCGGTAAGGAGAACTAAGCATGGCTGACACCATCAAGATCAAGCAGGTCCGCAGCACCAATGGTTGCAAGCAGGACCAGGTCCGTACTGTCCGTGCCCTCGGTCTCCACAGGATCCGCGAGGTTCGCGAGATTGCTGACAACGAGTCCGTCCGCGGCATGATCTTCAAGGTCAAGCACCTTGTCGAGATTGTAGAGGAGTAGCAAATGCAGCTTCACGATCTTACTCCCGCGCCCGGTTCCACCAAGAACCGTAAGCGCGTCGGCTGTGGCAATTCTTCGGGTCACGGCACCACTTCTGGCCGCGGCCAGAAGGGCCAGGGTTCCCGCTCTGGCGGCACCAAGGGTGCCGGCTTCGAGGGTGGCCAGACTCCGCTGGCTATGCGCCTGCCCAAGCTTCCGGGCTTCCGCAACCCCCGTCGTATCGAGTACACCGCCGTTAACGTTGAGCGTCTCGAGCGTAAGTTCGAGGACGGCGCTGTGATCGACGGTGCCGCTCTTAAGGCCGCTCGCATCACCAAGAGCGAGTTCGAGCCCGTCAAGGTGCTCGGCAATGGTGAGCTCACCAAGAAGTTCACGGTCAAGGTCGACAAGGTCAGCGCTTCTGCGCAGGCCAAGATCGAGGCCGCCGGCGGAAAGGTCGAGCTGCCGTGCTAAATGGTCTTAAGAATGCTTTCCGCATCAAAGAATTGCGCGAAAAGATTCTTTTTACCATAGCTATGCTCGTCGTGTACCGCATTGGTGCGCACGTTCCTGTGCCCGGCATTCCCTTCCAGGGGATGCTGGGCCTTTTCTCGACCGATAACAATTCGGTCGCCGCAGGTGCTATGGCCCTCCTGAATCTTTTCTCTGGCGGCGCGTTGAGCTATGTGTCGGTGTTTTCGCTGGGCATCATGCCTTACATCACCAGCTCGATCATCCTCCAGATGCTCCAGGCCGTTGTGCCTTCCCTGCATGAGCTTGCCCGCGAGGGCGAGGTCGGTCAGACCAAGATCACGCAGTATTCGCGTTACCTCACCCTGGCTCTGGCAATCCTCAACTCCGTGGGTTACCTCTTCCTCTTTAAGAGCTTCGGCATCAGCTTCAATGGCGCCGGCGCTCCCGAGATCATCTTCGACCTCATGATCGTCGGCACGCTCACTGCGGGCGCCATGCTGATCATGTGGATTGGTGAGCTCATCACCCAGCGCGGTATCGGCAATGGCATGTCGCTGATCATCTTCGCGAACATCATGGCCGGTCTGCCGCAGGCTATCTTCTCCAGCACCGAGGGCAATGCCGGTTGCATCATCACCATGGTGATCATCTGCGCCATCATCCTGCTGGTTATCCCGTTGATTGTTTTCCTTGAGCGCGGCCAGCGCCGCATCCCGGTCTCCTACGCTAAGCGCGTCGTGGGCCGTCGCATGATGGGTGGCCAGACCACCTACCTGCCCATCAAGGTCAACACCGCGGGTGTCGTGCCGATCATCTTCGCTTCGGCGCTGCTGTACTTCCCGGCTCAGATTGCCGTGTTCTTCCCCGGCATCGGCTGGATCCAGGCAGTTGCCTCTGCGCTTTCGCGCGGCTGGCTCAACTGGGTGCTTAACGTTGTCCTCATCGTGTTTTTCGCGTACTTCTACACGTCCATGGTGTTCAACCCCGATGACACGGCCGACAACCTTAAGAAGCAGGGCGGCTTTATTCCGGGCGTGCGTCCGGGTAGGGCTACCGCGGCCTACATCAAGAACGCGCTCAACAAGATTACGCTTCCCAGCGCTGTCTTTTTGGCGCTCATCGCCATCGTGCCTTCGATCATCTTCTCCTTTACGGGTAACCAGCTAATCCAGGCATTTGGCGGCACGTCCATCCTCATCATGGTCGGCGTCGTGCTCGACACGGTCGATAAGCTCGAAGGCCAGATCAAGATGTATGATTACGATGGATTCTTTAAATAGGCTAGAGGAGGATTGCTCATGAACCTCGTATTGCTCGGAGCTCCGGGTGCCGGTAAGGGTACCGTCGCACAGGAGCTCGTCGCCGAGTTTGGCGTCGCTCACATTTCCACGGGCGACCTGCTGCGTGCTGCCGTCAAGGGTGGCACCGAGCTTGGTATTCAGGCTAAGAAGTACATGGACGCTGGCGAGCTCGTCCCCGATCAGCTCGTGATCGACCTTGTCAAGGAGCGCCTTGCCGCCGATGACGCCCAGCAGGGCTTCATCCTCGACGGCTTCCCGCGCAACACCGCCCAGGCCGTGACGCTCGATTCCGAGCTCTCCGCCATGGGTCGCGAGATCGACTGCGCCCTTCTGGTCGATGTGGCCCCCGAGGTCATTATCGATCGTCTGTCTTCGCGTCGCACCTGCCGCGCCTGCGGTTACACCGGCACCGCTGCCGATGCTACCTGCCCCAAGTGTGGCGGCGAGATGTATCAGCGCGACGACGACAAGCCCGAGACCATCAAGAACCGTCTCGACGTCTACGAGAAGTCCACGAGCCCGCTCGTCGACTACTATCGTGGCCAGGGTCTGCTCAAGTCGGTCAACGGTGACCAGGCTCGCGAGACCGTGTACGGGGATGTCAAAGAGGCTCTCGGTCTATGATCAAGATTAAGTCTGCAACGCAAATCGAGCAGATGAAGAAGGCAGGAGCGCTATCTAAGATGGCGCTCCGCCACGTTGGAGCCATGGTGCGCCCCGGCGTTTCGACTTTTGAGCTCGATCAGCTCGCGGAGCAGATTATCCGCATGCATGGTGGCACCCCAGCCTTTAAGGGTTACGGCGGGTTTCCCGGAACCATTTGCGCATCGATTAACGATGCCGTGGTACACGGTATTCCCAACCCCGACATGATCCTGCGCGATGGCGATATCATCTCCATCGATACGGGAGCCGTTGTCGACGGTTGGGTCGGCGATAACGCTTGGACGTTTTTCGTCGGCACCCCCACGCCCGAAGCCAAGGCTTTGTGCGAGATCACGCGCGATTGCCTTAAGGCTGCCATCGAGCAGGCTGTTCCCGGTAACCATATCGGGGACGTCGGTTATGCCGTTCAGTCCCTCGCCGAGTCTCACGGTTACGGCGTGCTTCGCGATTATGTGGGCCATGGCATTGGCCGCGCGATGCACGAGGACCCCAACGTTCCTAACTATGGAAAGAAGGGGAGGGGCGTTCGCCTCCAGGCCGGCATGGTCATTGCCATCGAGCCGATGGTTACGATGGGTTCCAACCATGTGAGCACGGGCTCCGACGGTTGGATCGTCACGACCAACGACCACCTGCCCGCCGCGCACTACGAGAACACCGTCGCCATTACCAATGACGGCCCGGTGATTCTCACCACGGATGCGCAAGGTGCTTGGTGTTCGCTCCAAGGCGGAGAAATGTAAAAGTCGCCGCCTCCTGATGCCCAACCTCGCCTTTCAATTTCGAAGGCATGACCCCAAGGTCTATGCCTTCTCATTTCAAGGCGATCTTGGGCATCAGGGAACGGCTTTGTTTTACATTTCAAATGTAACAAGTTCCACTTAGTTGTGGAGCCATTACGAAGTTATTACGATGCGTACATACGTGTTGTAGAATACTCAATCGCTGTCGTTTTCTAGAGAAAGATGATTGCTTGTGAAGAAGGAAGACGCAATTGAGCTCGAGGGTACGGTAAAAGAGCCGCTGCCCAACGCCATGTTTAAGGTCGAGCTCGAGAACGGTCATTCGGTTCTGTGCAACATTTCTGGCAAGATCCGAATGAATTACATCCGCATTCTCCCCGGTGACAGGGTTGTCGTGGAGCTTTCCCCGTACGACCTGACCCGCGGCCGCATCACCTATCGCTATAAATAGCGGCACGCATACACGCTCTTTTCCGACTGCAGGCTTAGCTCAACCTACGGTCGGTTTGCGTGTGAAGACCAGCCATAGTTTTAAACGCCTGCGGCTGGGCGAGTAGATAGTAGGGAAGTAGTTTGAGCGCTACCGAAAGGAAGAACGATGAAGGTACGTCCTTCGGTCAAGAAGATGTGCGATAAGTGCAAAATCATTAGGCGCCATGGCAAGGTCCTCGTCATTTGCGAGAATCCCCGTCATAAGCAGCGTCAGGGTTAAGAGAGGAGACTACGTTGGCCCGTATTAATGGTGTCGACCTCCCGCGTGAGAAGCGCGTTGAGATCGGTCTGACCTACATTTACGGCATCGGCCGCACCACTGCGACGAAGATTTGCGTCGAGTGCAACGTTAACGTGGATACGCGCGTTAAGGACCTCACCGAGGATGAGGTTAACGCCATCCGCGATTATATCGATAAGAACCAGATCATGGTTGAGGGCGACCTCCGCCGTGAGCGCAACCAGAACGTCAAGCGCCTTATGGACATCGGCTGCAACCGCGGCCTTCGTCACCGCAAGGGCCTCCCGGTCCGCGGCCAGCGCACCCACACTAACGCTCGTACCCGCAAGGGTCCGAAGCGTCAGATCGGTGCTAAGAAGAAGAAATAAGGAGCGCTAGATAGATGGCTACTGCTAAGAAGAACGTTCGCGCTGCCCGTCTGAAGCGCGCGGACCGTAAGAACATTTCCGTGGGCCAGGCTCACATTCGTTCTACGTTCAACAACACTATCGTTTCGATCACCGATCCCCAGGGCAACGTCATTTCCTGGAAGTCGGCTGGCCAGGTGGGCTTCAAGGGCTCCCGTAAGTCCACGCCGTTCGCTGCCCAGATGGCTGCCGAGGCTGCTGCCAAGCAGGCCATGGAGCACGGTATGAAGAAGGTTTCCGTCTTCGTCAAGGGCCCCGGCTCCGGTCGTGAGACCGCCATCCGCTCCCTCCAGGCTGCTGGCCTCGAGGTCTCGAGCATCCAGGACAAGACCCCCATTCCGCACAACGGCTGCCGCCCCAAGAAGCGTCGCCGCGTGTAACTGAAAGGATCGTATCAATATGGCAATCGACAGGACTCCTGTTCTTAAGCGCTGCCGTCAGCTCGGGATCGATCCCGCTGAGCTCGGTTACAGCAGCAAGAAGGAATCTATCCGTCAGCCCAAGCGCCGTCGCAAGGAATCTGAGTACGGCATGCAGCTGCGCGAGAAGCAGAAGGTCAAGTTCATCTATGGCGTTCTGGAGAAGCAGTTCCACGGCTACTTCAACAAGGCCCGTAAGATGAACGGCGTCACCGGTGAGAACCTCATGATCATTCTTGAGTCTCGCCTCGACAACGTCGTCTTCCGTCTTGGCTTCGCCCGCACCCGCAAAGAGGCTCGTCAGTCCGTCCGTCACGGTCACTTCACCGTGAACGGCAAGCGCGTGGACATCCCGTCCTACCGCGTCAAGGCCGGCGACGTCGTCGCTGTCGGCGAGAAGTTCCGTGACCTCCTCCCCATCAAGGAGGCTCTGATTTCCTCCGAGCGCTTTGAGGTCCCTGGCTGGCTCGAGGTCGATATCGAGAAGCTGTCTGGTAACGTGCTCGCTCTGCCGACGCGTGAGCAGATCAGCGGTGATATCAACGAGCAGCTCATCGTCGAGCTCTACTCTAAGTAGTCCATCCGGGCTGCTGAGGCTGGAGGTAATACATGTCAGAATTCATTAGGCCTCAGGTTCAGGTCGAAGAGATCAACGAGACGTCTGCTCGTGTCTCCGTCGAGCCGCTCGAGCGTGGCTACGGCGATACGCTGGGTAACTCCCTTCGTCGCGTTCTTCTGTCCTCGCTCGAGGGTGCCGCCGTCGAGGCTATTCAGATCGATGGTGCGCAGCACGAGTTCATGACCATCCCTAACATGGTCGAGGATGTCACCGACATCGTCCTGAATGTCAAGGGTCTTGTCTTCAGGGCTCTCGGCACGACCGACGAGGCGACCGCCACCATTTCGGTTGACGGCCCCTGCGAGGTCACCGGTGCGGACTTCTTTATTCCGTCCGAGTTTGAGCTGGTCAACCCCGAGCAGCACATCGCTACGCTCACCGAGGGTGGCCATCTCACCATGAGCATGCGCATCGGCTATGGCCGCGGCTATGTTTCTGGCGAGGCCAACAAGCGCGATAACGATCCCATCGGTGTGATCCACGTCGACTCGCTGTACTCGCCGGTTTCCCGTTGCGCCAAGCTCGTTGAGGCTTGCCGTGTCGGTCAGCACACCGACTACGACCGCCTTGTCCTCGAGATCGAGACCAACGGCTCCATCGCCCCGCGCGACGCCGTGGTCCAGGCTGCCAATATCATTAACCAGCATATGGCTGCCTTTATGAACCTTGCCGAGACCCCCGAGGTCGAGGAGGAGGCTTCGATCTTCGCTCCCGAGGTCACCAACGACAACGCTGAGCTGGACAAGCAAATCGAGGATCTGGACCTTTCCGTCCGTTCTTACAACTGCCTTAAGCGCGCCAGCATTCACTCGGTCCGTCAGCTCGTTGAGTTCTCGGAGAACGATCTGCTCAACATCCGTAACTTCGGTGTTAAGTCGATCGAGGAAGTGAAGGACAAGCTTGAGTCCATGGGCCTGAGCCTGAAGGCTTAATGCTTCGCATATTTGAGGAGAAACTAGACCATGCGTCATAACGTTAAGAAGGGCCTGAAGCTCGGCACCGATGCGAGCCACACCAAGGCCATGAAGAAGAGCCTTGCTAAGGCCCTCTTCGAGAACGACCGCATCAAGACCACCGAGACCCGCGCTAAGGCGCTGCGTTCGGTCGTCGATCCGATCATCACCTGGGCCAAGAAGGGCGACCTGCACTCTCGTCGTCTGGCTATCGCCAAGCTCGGCGATAAGCAGCTCGTTGCCGAGATCTTCGACAAGGCTGCTCAGGGCATGTGGCAGGACCGCAACGGCGGTTACACCCGCATCATGAAGCTCGGTAACCGCAAGGGCGACAACGCTCCCATCGTTATCATGGAGCTCGTCACCGAGCCTTGCACGCCTAAGGCTAAGAAGGCTGCTCCGGCCCCCAAGAAGGCCGCTGCTCCCAAGAAGGTCGAGGCTGCCGAGGAGGCTCCTGCTGAGGAGACCGCTGAGTAGACAATCCGTCTGCATAGGCTATATTCGAGGGGTACGTTCGCGTGCCCCTCTTTTTTTGTCGCGATACCGTTGCTTGTTTGTTGGGAGCGCCCATGACTGCGCCGTCTGATTTCAATTCGATTTCCGAGCTTGACGCCACGCTCGTATTTCGCGTGGCCTATGATGGCTCGTCGTATAGCGGATTTGCCGAGCAGCCGGGACAGACGACGGTTGCGGGTGAGCTACGTCGAGCTATTGAGACGCTCCTGCGCCGTCCGATCGACCTGACGTGTGCGGGACGTACCGATGCCGGCGTGCATGCGGTGGCACAGTTTATCAGCGTGCCCGTAACGGACGCTGAGTTGGCTTTGACGCGCCGTAGGTGGCTGAGGGCTATGGATGCCCTCCTGCCCAAAGATATCGCCATAAACGAGGTCTACAAGGCCCGTAAAGGCTTTTCTGCACGCTTTGATGCGCGTTCCCGTACGTATACGTACCGTATTGCCGATCGCGACGCGCGCCCTGTGCTTTCGCGCGGTGCGGTGTGGTGGCATCGCTACCCATTGGATGTTGAGGCGATGTCTGCGGCCTGTCCCGCGCTGCTGGGCGAGCAGGACTTCAAGAGCTTTTGCAAGGTGGCGTCTGCCGTGGGCAAGCCCACGCACCGCTGCGTGATGCGTGCCGAGTTTGGCCATGAGGTTGCGTTTGGCGAGGACATCCTGACGTTTACCATCGAGGGCAATGCGTTTCTGCATTCGATGGTCCGCACGATCGTGGGCACGCTTGTCGAGATTGGCATGCATCGCCGTGAACCCGAGTGGATGCGCGAGGTCATCGATGCTTGCGACCGTACCGCTGCGGGCCCCACGGCTCCTGCCTGCGGCCTTACGTTTATGGGCGTGGATTACGATCCCGCCGAGCTTGTCGTGCTCGACTAGGGGAGGGCTCGGCGCGTCGTGCGTCGGCACCTGTCATCTGTGGGCTGCGCGTGTGCAACATCTGTTCTTGGCGTGCAATACAACCGGTGTCTCATTGCTTTTATTGCCGGGGTGTACCATGAACGACAGTTTGATTCACTGCTGTCGAGAGGACGGATAACTTGGTTCGACGTGTCTCGCATCCGCGACTTTCGGTGATCCTTGTGGTAGAAGGTTCGCCCAGCTATGCGATGCGTGCGCTCGAGAGTATCCAGAACCAAGACCTCTACGATTTGCAGATTGTCGTTGTCTGCCGCGATGCTGCGCCCGGTGTGCGCCATTCGCTTCAAGTTGCTGCCGACAGGGACATCCATATTGATTTGATTGACGTCGAGGACGCGAAGCGCGGCGCTTGTCTTCGTGCCGGTTTTGCTGCCTCGCGCGGCTCTCAAATCATCGCTATGAACGCCGATGAGTGGTTTGCTCCGCAGTCCCTTTCCAAGATGGTCAATATCGCGTGCGATACTACGGCAGACATAGTGCTCCCCACGGTGTCGCTCGACCGCTATGATGCACATCGAGAGCGCCATTCGCGCGTCTTGGATGCTGCTCATATTTCCATTGATAGCAAATCTTCGATGGTGGCCGGGCTGCCTCAGTTGATTTTAGGCGGCCTAGTCGTTCAGACCTCTGGTGTGATGTACAGCCGCTCGCTGTTTGAGGCATGCCTTTTGTGCGACAAGGTGTTTCGCACAGTTGGGTTTATGGCATGCGCGCTTTCGCAGACACGATGCGTGTCCGGCTGCGGCGATGCTTGTTTCCACACGGCGGCACCTAAACTTACAGATGCCTTTGATCCCACCATGTATGCCAAGGTATCCGATGACACTCGAGCGCTCGACGAGCTTGCGGACTCACTCTCGGAAGCAGACAGCGGTGGTCGGCTCAAGCTGGCAAGCCAAAAGTTCTACTTTGCCGGACTGGTCGCCTGCATCGAGAATTTGTGTCTGAGCCCGCATGGGGTGTCGTCAATCGAGCGTTCCGCCCGCATGCGTGATATGCTCGATGCGCCTCGAACCCGTCAGATGGTCGCCGCGCTCAAGGATAACCATCGGGGGCTCGGTCTGTTGTTTGGGCCGATCGCCAGCGCCAAGCCCGCGCGCTGCGTGATGTGTACGCATCTGGCAGCTTTTCTTAACCGGACGGGCGCAAAAACCGCCTAAACGGCTCATTTCGAAACAAACTTGCATAGAATTGTTTCGAAATGCGTTCTTATACACAAAAGCCTTCAAATAGCGTTAAACTATTCAATCACTGATTGATTGTCTCCGCCATCTTTTGGAGAGAGGGTTTGTATGGCTAAAAAACGCAATGGGCGCCAGGATGCCATTAGAGATATTGTGCGCAATAAGGACGTCCGCACGCAGCGCGTGCTGGTCGATGAGCTCCGCGCTATGGGCTTTGATTGCACGCAGGCGACTGTCTCTCGCGATATTGCCGACATGGGGCTGCGTAAGCTCCCTGAGGGCATCTATGTTCTGGCAGAGGACCTGCACCTGCAGCGTATGGTTTCCGAGCTTGTAACGGGCGTTCTGCGTACCGATAATCTGGTTATGATCAAGGCTCAGCCTGGCACGGCTTCCGGCATCGCCGCCGCCGTTGATGCGGCAGAGTTGCCCGATGTGCTTGGCTCGCTTGCCGGCAACGATACGATTTTGGTTATTGCCCAGACGGCCGAGGACGGCGAGCGTCTTGAGGCGCTGATCAATAAGCTGAGCAATTCTCGCAAGTAGGCGTGCGGGTCGTGCGCTCGGCACTGTGCGCGTGACATGGTGGCTTGTAAGGGGTATCGACGTTGGTCGGTACCCCCCCCTTTTTTTGTTTGCCGGTATAAAGACCGTCCACCAGGTCACTTTAAATTAAAAGGCCCCCGAGCACTTTAATAAGCTGCTCGGGGGCCTTGTTGCTTATGGCCGGATGATTTCTAGCCGACCGTATCGTCAGGCGTGGGCGAGGGGTCGGGAGTAGGCGTAGGCGTAGGCGTAGGCGTGCCGCCATCGCCGCCGGTCGAACCACCAGTTGAGCCGCCCGTCGAGCCACCGGTCGTACCGGTGCCGCCGGTGGTGTCGCCACCCGTGGTCTCGGTGGTCGTGGTCGTCGTGGTAGTCGTTGTGGTAGTTTCCTCTTCGTCCTCGTTCTCGTCCTTGTCGTCGTTCTCCGTCTTCTTGGCGTTGTTGGTGCCGTAGAACTTCCAGACGCTGTTGTTCTTGTAGGTGGGCGCCGTTCCGGTCGCAAACTCCTCGCGCTCGGTACCGGTCAGAACGGTGTTCATAAACCGCTTAAAGACAGGCAGGTTGGTGCTGTCGCCCAGCAGGTCCGTGCCGTATTTTTGGATGGGGATCTCACCTGCGGAATAGCCGGTCCACAGGGCGCACGCCAGCTGCGGGGTATAGCCGCAGAACCACAGGTTGGTGGTGTTGTCGGTGGTGCCCGTTTTGCCGGCATAGGGCTGGTTGACGCTCAAGGCGCCGGCAGCACCCGTACCGCTGCCCTGCATGACGCCGGACAGAACATCGGTGACCGCGGCGGCCTCGCCCTCGGTAAGCACCTGTGAGGGATTGTCCGTGTGCTGGTACAGCACCGAACCGGTACGAGAGTCAATCTCGGTGATGGCGATCGGCTGGCGATAGTAGCCGCCGTTGGCAAACGTCGCGTAGGCGGCGGCCATCTCGAGCGGCGAGATCGAGCCGGTGCCGAGCGTCATGACGGGAACGTCCTCGATGTTGTCCTTGGCGGGATCGATGCCGAGCTTTTTGACGAGCGAGATGATCTTGCTGTTGCCGACGGCTTCCGCCACCTGGATGTAGCCGGTGTTGGAGGAGTATGCCGTCGCCTGCTTAAGCGTGATGTTGCCATAGCTATGGTTGGCGTAGTTTTGGACCTCGGTCGTGGTGCCCTTGGCCTTGAGCGGCGAGTTGCAGTTGAGGGTGACGTTGGGGTTCATGCCGTTTTGGATGGCAGTTGCCAGCGTAAAGGCCTTAAAGGTGGAGCCGACGGGACGCTTGGCCGTGGCATGGTTTACGTGGTTCTCGTCGGCGTTGTAGTCATAGCCGCCCACCATGCACTTGATGTAGCCGGTCTTGGGGTCGACGACGACCATGCCCATGTCCAGGCCGTCGAGCGAGAGCGTGTCGAGCTGCTCGCGGACGGCATTCTCTGCCACCTGCTGCATCGTGGGGTCGATGGTGGTCTTGACGGTCAAGCCGCCCTTAAAGAGCACGTCGGTCGAGAACTCCTGCTCCAGCAGCTGCTTAACATAGGCGACAAAGTAGGGCTGCGAGTATACGTCGACGCCGCTGCCCGAGATTTCGGTCACGTTGAGGGTGATGGGCTCGGCCTGTGCGGCATCGTGCTCCTCCTGCGTGATGTGGCCCAGGCGCAACATGTTGTCAAGGACCTTGTTGCGACGGGACAGCGCCAGGTCGGGGTTGACCGTGGGGTCGTACTGCGAGGGCGAGTTGGGAAGGCCGATCAACAGTGCGGCCTCGCTCAGGGTGAGGTCGGCGGCGCTCTTGGACAGATAGGTCTCGGCTGCGGCCTCGATGCCGTAGGCGCCGTGGCCGTAGTAGATGGTGTTGAGGTACATCATGAGGATCTCGTCTTTGGAGTACATGTCCTCCATCTTGACGGCGATGTAGGCCTCGCGCACTTTACGCTCGATGGTCGAGTCGAACTGCTCCTCCTGCAGGATGGTGTTGCGCACCAGCTGCTGGGTGATAGTCGAGGCGCCTTCGTGACCGCCGCCGAGGGTTGCCACCGCAGCGCGCGCGATACCCCACAGGTCGATACCGCCGTGCTCGTAGAAGCGCTCGTCCTCGACGTCAACGGTGCCCTGCAGCACGTAGGGGGAGACCTCGTCCTTGGTGATGGACTTGCGGTTTTGCGTGTAGAAGCTTGCGATCTTGTTGCCGTTGCAGTCGACGATCTCGGTGGGCTCGCTCACCAGATACGCGTTGGCGTCGGTGTAGTCGGGCAGATCGGACAGCCAGCGGTTGACGTTGCCGACCATGCCGATGCCAAATGCCACGCCCGCGATAAGCAAAAAGCCCAAAAACGAGAGCAGGATTATGGGCAGAGCATGCGTCTTTGAACGGCTGCGTCCCTGTCGTTGGCGAGGACCCATATATTGACCTCCAGGTATGTCGTGCCGGACGGTGGATGTGCCGTCGGGGCAGGATGGACATAAGTTATTACACGATAAACCAAACGGGGCGCGCGAGGCCTCGTGTATGCTGGAAGATGGCATTTTTCAGAGTGAATGCATACCTTGGTAAGGAGTTTGTCGATGGCGATTCGGGCGATGAGGCCGAGCGGACAACACGAGACTGGATTGGATGCTGTCGGTGCGGCGCTGCCCGAGCTGCTGGCGCCGGCGGGCGGACTCGACCAGATGCTTGCGGCCATCGCCGCGGGCGCCGATGCCATCTATGCGGGGTTGGGCGGCTTTAACGCCCGTGTGAGTGCGCACGGTTTTAGCGATAACGAGTTTGCGCGCGGCTGCGCCGTGGCGCATGCCCATGGCGTGCGTGTGTACGTGACGCTCAACGTGTTCGTGTTTGACGATGAGTTGTCCGACGCGGTGGCGTTGGGAGCTCATGCACTGGAGCTGGGCGCCGATGCTCTGATTGTCGCCGATGCCGGGTTGGCCTGCGCGCTGCGCGCGGCGATTCCCGGGGTCGAGATTCACCTGTCCACGCAGGCGGGCGTTCATAGCGAAGGCGCCGTGCGGCTTGCCGCCGATGAGCTGGGGGTCGAGCGCGTGACGACGGCACGCGAGCTGACGGTCGACGAGATTGCGGCGCTATGTGCCACGGGCGTGCCCATCGAGGTATTCTGCCACGGTGCGATTTGCATCGGCTATTCGGGGGCGTGCGAGTTCTCGGCCCTGCGGCGTGGGCGCTCGGCGATGCGCGGCGACTGCACACAGCCGTGCCGTCTGGCGTACGACTTAGTGGACGAGGCGGGGCAGAGTGTTGTTGCTGTCGAAGGGGACCGTCTGCTTTGTCCGCGTGACTATCTGGGTATTGCGCATCTGCCCGAGCTTGTAGATGTCGGGGTGGCGTCGCTCAAGATCGAGGGGCGCATGAAGAACCCCGATTACGTATTCAATGTGGTGCGGGTGTGGCGCCGGGCACTCGATATACTGTGCGACGGCGCGTGGGACCCCGGTGCCGTGGAAGAGCTTGAGCGCGAGCTGGGAAGGTCGTTTAACCGTGGGTTTACCGATGCGTACCTGCGAGGGCGTTCGGGTGCCGAGCTGATGAGCTTTGAGCGCGCAATTAACCAGGGCGTGCGCGTGGGGCGCTTGGTCGCTGTGGGCCACGAAGAGGTGACCGTTGAGCTCGATGCCGCCGTGGCGGCGGGTGACACGCTCGAGATTCGGTTCTATCCGGGTGCCGACGCGCGTCCCGATGTGCCCAAGCGCTGGCCGCAGGTGCCTTGCCCGGTGGATGCCGCAGCGGGGAAGCGCGTCGTCGTGCATTGCAAGCGTAAGGTGGACACGGGCTGCGAGGTGTACCTGATTCGCAGTGCCGGCGTGTTGGATCAGACGGCGGCGGTGTTGGAGCGCATGCGGGCCGAGGCGAATGCGATTGCGCCCGTTGCGCGTGCTGTTGAGGTGCTGCCCTTTGAGGACGTTGCGGTGGATGGCGGTGCGTCGACGGAGTTGGTGGAGCGCGCGGTTCCCGCTCGCATGGTTTTTGCTTGGCAGCTGATGGATGACGACCCGCGCGGAGAACTCGATTTGTCCGACGCCGTTGTGGTGCTTGACGAGGCGTGCCGCACGGGTGACGTTGACCGGACCCGCTCACTGATGCAGCGTGCCGGGCGCGTCGTCTGCCGCAACCTGGGACAGGTGGTGATCGCTCGCGAGCTGGGCGTGACGTTTGACGTGGCGGCGCCGGTGTTCTGCGCGAATCGGGCCACGCTTGCCTGGCTGCGGGGCCTTGGGGCGGGGCGGGTATACTTGCCTGCCGAGTTGCTCAGCAATGATAAGGGACGTATTGCCGAGCTGGCTGCTGAACCCGGCGTCTTGGGTCCGGTCGACGCTGACCGTCCCGAGCTTATGGTGTGCGAGCACTGCCTACTGACCGCCGAGGGCGTCTGCACCACCGATGCGACGGGGCAGGTCAGTTGTCGCGACTGCTTGCGTCGTCGGCAGGTGCGCTATCTGGTCGAGCGTGACGGTACACGTCTGCCAGTTGCCATCGACGCGTGCGGCAGGACGAGGATTTTCCTGTCGTAGGTGCCGCGTCGCGTCAGTTTGTTATCATAAGAGAGTTTATGGACTTCCAGCACCGCCGTTTTCGGCGAGGGTGCTATAGCAAAAGGAGGATACCCAATGCTGTCTGTTGACGAGCAAATGCGTATCATCACCTCGGGCGCCGCGCAGATCGTTCCCGAGGCCGATCTTCGCAAGAAGCTTGAGAAGGGCGAGCCCCTCAACATCAAGCTCGGCGTCGACCCTACCAGCCCCGACCTGCACTTGGGCCACGCCGTGCCGCTGCGCAAGATGCGTCAGTTCCAGGACCTGGGCCACAACGTCACCCTCATCATCGGCAACGGTACCGCGCTGATTGGCGATCCCTCGGGCAAGAACTCCACCCGTCCGCAGCTTTCGCAGGAGCAGATCGAGGCCAATGCCGAAACCTACGTGAGCCAGGCCATGAAGATCTTGGATCCCGAGAAGACCACCATCGTGCACAACGGCGATTGGATCCTTTCGATGGACCTTGCCGGCCTGCTGCAGGTGTGCTCCAAGTTCACCGTCGCCCGTATTCTCGAGCGCGACGACTTTACCAAGCGCTACCAGTCTCAGACGCCGATCGCCCTGCATGAGTTCCTGTATCCCGTGATGCAGGCTTTCGACTCCGTGCAGATCAAGGCTGACGTGGAGATGGGCGGCACCGATCAGCTCTTCAACCTGCTCGCCGGCCGTGAGCTCATGGAGAAGATGGGCATGGAGCCGCAGATTGCGCTCACCATGCCGCTGCTCGAGGGCACCGATGGCGTCCGTAAGATGTCCAAGTCCTACGGTAACTACATCGGCCTGACCGACGCGCCCAAGGATATGTTCGGCAAGACCATGTCCATCCCCGACGAGATGATTGGCAAGTACTACCGCCTGGCGAGCTCGCTCACCCCGGCCGAGGTCGACAAGATCGACGCTGCTCTGGCCGACGGCTCTGCCGATCCCTATGAGCTCAAGCGCGCTCTGGGCCGCGACCTGTGCGACACCTACCACGGCGCCGGTGCCGGCGACGAGGCCCAGGCCGAGTTCGACCGCGTGTTCAAGGAGGGCCAGCTCGCCGACTTCCCCGAGAAGCATGTTGAGCTGACCGTCAACGACGAGGGCCAGATCTACCTCGCCGGCCTGCTCAAGGACCTGGGCCTTTCGGCCAGCGCCGGTCAGGCCCGCCGCGACATCGACGGCGGCGGCGTCAAGATCAACGGCAAGGCCGTGGCTCCCAAGAGCTACAACATCGACCCCAGCGCCCTCAAACTGGGCGACACCCTCTCCGTAGGCAAGCGCAAGGGCTTTAAGTTGATTTAGTTCCGCCGTTCTAACGAACGGCGGACCGGCCGACGCTGCGCGGGCCGCATTTGGACAATCTGACGTTCAACTTCAAGGGCGCGACCAGAAGGTCAGCGCCCTTTCGTTTCACGTCACCTTGTCTCAAATGCGGCCCGCTCGCTGGCGTTGCCAAAACATCGGCGCTTCCGTTGTTGGCACTTGGGGACGTTCCTTTTGTGCCGGCACTTTGGGACACTCCTTGTCATTGGTGCAAAGCAACCTGTCCCCATTGCACCAAGTGGCGGATGCCGTTAAACGGAGGGCCGTATTGCTGACCCATCGTTTGGGCATACAATGGCTGTTGGCTTGCTGCGGTGAAGGCTCGTCCGCTCCGCAGTTATTTCTACAGTTAAAGGAGTATGTATGTCCGTTGAGGTCATGAGGTCTGTGATCGATGCTGCCGAGGGGCGCGTGCCCGTCGACACGCTGTTTACCAATGCACAGATTGTCGACGTATATGGCCAGCGCGTGGCACCCGGTAGCGTTGCCGTCAAGGACGGTGTAATCGTCGGCGTGCTCTACGATGGTCGCGACGATGCCGCTGGCACCTACGAGGCAACTGAGGTCATTGACTGCCAGGGTCGCTATATCGCCCCCGGCTTTATCGACGGACATCTGCACATCGAGTCTTCGAACATCCGTCCCGCCGAGTATGCTCGCATGGCCGCGACGCGCGGTACCACCACCGCCATTGCCGACAGCCACGAGATTGCCAATGTCGCCGGTCTCGACGGCTTGCGCTTTATGATTGAGGACGGCCGCCGCGCACCCATCTCCATCAAGTACATGATGCCTTCGTGCGTGCCCGCGCTGCCCGACGAGCAGGCCGGTGCCGTTATTTCGGCTGCCGATATGCAGGCGTTTTTTGCCGAGCATCCAGGCGATGTCTTTGGTCTGGGCGAAATGATGAACCTGCCGGGCGTCTTTATGGCCGACCCCGAGACCTGTGCTCGCATCGATGCTGCCAACCAGACGCCGTCCAAGCAGGTCGACGGCCATGCGCCGCTCGTTGCCGGTAAGGACCTCAACGCCTATGCCGCAGCGGGCATTATCGCCGACCACGAGTCGACGATTCCTGAGGAGGCGCTCGACAAGCTGTCTCGCGGCATGTACGTGATGCTGCGCGAAGGTACGTGCAGCCATGACCTGGCCAACCTGTCTCCGATGCTGCTGGAGAATCCTGCCCGTGCCCGCCGCTGCTGCTTTGCGACCGACGACCGCGCTCCTTCCGATGCGCTTGCGACCGGCATGATCGACAACGCCTGCCGCGTGGCTATCGAGGCCGGCATCGACCCGGTGGTCGCCATCTCTATGGCGTCCCTTTCCACGGCTGAGGCATTTGGCCTGGACCACGGCTGTCGCGACCCGCATGAGCTCCGTGGCGCGATCGCCCCGGGCAAACGCGCCGACCTGCTGTTGCTCGATGACCTGACGTTTGCCAAGGCTCCGCATCGTGTCTATGCCGCCGGTGCTCTGGTGGCGCAGGACGGCACCTTTGTGGGCGAGATTGCACCCGAGATGGCCGAGGTTGCGGCCCTTGCCGATGAGCTGCGCGCTTCCGTTAAACTGCCGAAGCTATCGCTCGACGTGTTCGACTATGCCTTTAAGCCGGGCGAGGCCGTGATCGACGTGGTGCCGGGTAAGGCCATCACGGGTATGGCTCGCCCCGAGAGTGCCGAGGGCCTGCGCCGCATTATGCTGATCGAGCGCCACGGCCGCGGCGTGTCGCTGCAGGCCGAGGGCGCCGATGGCGACGGCCCCGCTGGCCTGGGCCTGGTCGGCAAGCATATCGGTCGCGGCTGGGTGCGCGGCTTTACCATCACGGGCGGTGCCATCGCCTCGACGATCGGCCACGACTCGCACAACGTGTGCGTGGTGGGCGACAGCGCGGCTGATATGATGGCTGCCGTCGAGGCCGTGGGCCAGGGCGGCCACGTGCTGGTGCGCAACGGCAAGGTCGTGGCGCGTATTCCGCTGGCGCTCGGTGGCCTTATGAGCGAAGGCACGGCCGAGGACGTTGCTGCGCAGCACGACGACTTTATGGTCAAGGCGCGCGCCATGGGTATTGAGCCGCCGCTCGACCCCATCATGGGCATCATCTTCCTGCCCCTGCCGGTCATCCCGACGCTCCGCATCCGCCCCGAGGGCATGTTCGACGTCACAACCTTCACCTACGCCGACTAGTCATCGGGGACGTTCTTAAACGACTAGTCATCGGGGACACTCTTTGGCGGGCTGCCTGACGCCGCGACCGTAGGACCTCTGGCATGTGTGAGCTATTTGCCAGGTCCTTGTAACGTTTACGCCCGCGGAGTCTTATTTGAGCTCCCTTTGGGTACGTTGGAATCGGATACGCGTTTGATTCCAACAAGCCCGAAGGGAGCTTTTCTATGTTTAAACTGATTGCATCCGATATGGACGGCACACTGCTTGACGAAAACGGCCAGGTGCCTCCTGAGACCTACGAACTGATTCTGGCGCTACACGAGCATGGCGTGCATTTCGCCGCATCGTCAGGTCGTCGCTACGATCGCCTGTGCGAGTTCTTTGCGCCCGTTCGCGACAAGATGGACTTTGTCGCCGCTAACGGCGCCCAGGTCTACGCCGACGGTAAGATGGTAGACCGTGAGGTGTATTCCCACCTGGCGATTCGAAGGCTCGCCCAGGCCGTCAGGACGTTTCCCAATCTGCATCTTGCGCTCTTTGACCGAACCAAGTCCTTCCTGCTCGATGACGAGTGCAAGTTCGTGCGTGAGGTCGATAAGGACCTTCCCAATGCCGAGCGCATTTGGGAGCTGCCCGATCCCAACGTAAATATCATCAAAGCGAGTATCTTTTGCGACGACAGTGCGGTTATGGACAGTGCGTACGTGCTACAGCGCGAACTTGGTCAGCTCTTTACTTTTGCGCCTTCGGGCAACGCGTGGATCGATGCCATGCAGCCTGGTGTGTCGAAGGCCTCGGGTATCGCGCAGCTCGCGGAGCATTACGGCATTGGACGCGACGAGGTCATGGCGTTTGGTGACTCGATGAACGACTACGAGATTATTCGCTTTGTCGGCACGGGCTGCGCGATGGAAAACGCGCGCCCCGCGCTCAAGGCGGTGGCCGATCGCGTCGTAGGCTGCAACCGCGACCACGCCGTTCAGCATGAGCTCCGTCGCGTGCTGGAGAGTCTCTCCTAATCCGGCAGATGGGGACGTTCCTTTTCTGCCGACAGTGGGGGACAGTCCTTGCAGCTTTTTGCGAAGAGTGTCCCCAGTGACTAGTCGTTTAAGAATGTCCCCAATGATTGATCAATGACTAGGCGAGGGCGGCCATGATGGTGCGGGCGACGCCGTCGTGGTCGTTGTCGTATTCGGTGATGGCGTCGGCGGCCTCGCGATCTTCGGGCTCGGCGTTGATCATGGCCATGCCGTGGCCCGCTGCCTGCAGCATGGGGATGTCGTTGATGTTGTCGCCGAACGCCCAGGCGTCGGCGAGACGCTCGCCCAAGTGCTCGCATAGCCACGTGAGGGCCGTCCCCTTGGTGGCGCCCTCGCCCATGACCTCGATATTCATGGCGTACGAACGCGTGACCTCAATGCCTTCGAGCGTGTCGAGCGCCGCCGCGATGGCGTCGCGATCGGCCGGGTCGTGCCAGTACATGGCGATGCGTTCGAGCGTCTCGACCTCGTCGATCTTGCTGTCGATATCCATGTCGATCGGTGTTCGTGTGCGCTTGAGCGAAGCCGCGATGTGGGGGTCGCCGCCACAGAACTCATCCAGACGCCCGTATAGCGAGCGGGGGAGGAAGCACTGCCCATCCGCGAAGATATCGAAGGTCACATCGTGGCCGGCGGCAATGCGATGGATGCGGTGGGCAATGCCACGGTCGAGCGGACGGCTCAAGATGCACGTGGCGCGCGAGGCGTCGATGGGCGTACCGGCGTCGAGCTGCCAGACGCTGGCACCGTTGGCGCAGACCGCGTAGTGTACGGCGGGGTGGGCGAGGATGGGCTCAAAGATGCCTGACAGCGGGCGCCCCGTGCAGGGCACAAACTCAACACCGCGGCGCGCAAGCTCGTCGAGCATCGCCCAGGTGGCGTCGCTCATCTGCTTATCACTCGTCAGCAGCGTTCCATCCATATCGGAAAACACAATCATTCGATGCAGCCCTTTCTACTGGCATAAAAAGCGTGGCCGAGGGCGGTGATGCCCTGACCACGCTCGAGTTCTATAACGGTCCGCGTCCTAGCGGTCGGCGAGCGGCTTGTACTCCAGCGGCTCGATCACCGGACGATAGGCGGGGCGGATGATACGGTGCGCGCAGAAGAGCTCTTCCATGCGGTGCGCCGACCAGCCGGCCATGCGGGCGACGGCGAATAGCGGCGTAAAGAGCGTCTCGGGCACGCCGAGCATCTTGTAGATAAAGCCCGTGTACAGGTCGATGTTGGCGCAGATGGGCTTGGTCATGCCGTGGTCGCGCATCACCTGCGGTGCCAGGCGCTCGATGCGCTCGATGAGCGCGAACTCCTCGCCCAGGTCCTTCTTGGCGGCAAGCGTGCGCGCGTAACGACGGCACACCTCGGCACGCGGGTCGCTCAGCGTGTAGACGGCGTGGCCCATACCGTAGATGAGACCCGTGCCGTCGAAGGCCTGCCTGTCGAGGATCTTGCCCAGGTAGGCCGCGACCTCGTCCTCGTCCTCCCAATTGGAGACATGCGCGCGGATGTCCTCGTGCATAGACACGACCTTGGCATTGGCGCCGCCGTGGCGCGGGCCCTTGAGCGAGCCGATAGCCGCGGCGTAGGCGGAATACGGGTCGGTGGCCGATGAGGACAGCACGCGGCAGGCGAACGTGGAGTTGTTGCCGCCGCCGTGCTCGGCATGCAGCATGAGCATCACGTCGAGCAGCATGGCTTCGTCGCGGGTGAATGCCATGCCGCCGCGCAACACCTGCAGGATGGTCTCGGCGGTGGAGAGGCCGGGTGTGGGGTGCGGTACATGAACCTCGGAGCCGCGGCGCTTGGCGACCGAGGCCATATGCGCGAAGGCGGCGATGCGGGGGAGACGGGCGAGCATGGAGATGGCGACGTCGATTTCGTGCTCGGGTGTAATGGCGTCGGGCTCGGCGTCGAAGGCGTAGAGCAGCAGCACGGCGCGCTGAAGCACATTCATGATGCTCGACGACACCGTGGTCATGGGGAACTCGCGGACGTATTCGTCGCTCAGATGTCTAAAGGCACCTAGGCGCTCGCAGAAGCCGTCGAGCTCTTCCTTGTTGGGCAGCGAACCCGTGATAAGCAGATAGGCGACTTCTTCGTAGCCGTAGCGATTCTCCGCCTGGGCATTGTTGACCAGATCCTCGATGCTGTAGCCGCGAAGCGTGAGCTTGCCCTGATCGGGCACGACCTTTCCGTCGACCTTGTTGTAGCCGTGCACATCCGAGATACGAGTGAGGCCCGCGACCACGCCCGAGCCGTCGGCATTGCGCAGGCCGCGCTTGACATTGTGCTCGACAAACAGGTCCTCGTCATAAGGGTCGGTCGGCAGGCCGTGGTAGAGGCTTTCACTCTCAGACGAAATCTGGCGGCTTGCTTCGTAATCCAGAACCAGTCGGCTCAAGTGGTCATCGAAGCGGTAATAGATTTTCTTGGCGTCGTAGGCCATGCGCGCTCCTCTCCGGGCCGCATCGGGGTGGCTTGCATTGGCATGCGCGCGTCAGGCTATCCCCAGCGGCTTGTTCGCTACAGGCGGTACATAAAGTTAAAGACGTCCTCGCGCTGGATGGACACGTTGACGCCCGAAAGCTCGCCGGCCTCGGCCAGGGCCTTCTGCAGCTCAGCGAAGTCGAGCTTGGACTCGGCGGTATCGGCCAGCATGGTCATGGTGAAGATGTCCTCGATAATGGACTGCGTGATGTCGCGGATGTCGACGTTGGCCTCGCCCAGGACACGGGTGACGCCGGCGACGATGCCGGGGCGGTTCTTGCCAAGGACGGTGATGACGATACGGGAGGACGAGATCTCGGCCATGGGAAACCCTTTCGCGTGGTTGCGGCGCGCGCGGGCGCTCCGCTACGGTACAGTGTTCATCATTGTACCTGTCTGGCGCCAAAAGGGGTGTGCTTACTGCGGCGTTACACGTCTGCAACATGGGAGAAGGGGCAACAGGGTGCGTGTCCGCTGCGGTTGGCCACGCCGTGTTGCACAAAGACCGTGAACCTTTTGTGGGACGCGCGGCGCTGTGGTACCATAGCCGAGTTTGTTGTCTTGGTCGGAAACCAAGACGCCTTATGCGCTGATCGGTAACCAGCGCCTGACCAATAAGGAGTCCTACCATGAAGCAGGGTATCCATCCCCAGTATGTCGAGTGCACGGTGACGTGCTCCTGCGGCAACACCTTCAAGACGCACGCTACCGTGTCCGAGATGAAGGTTGAGCTTTGCAACGAGTGCCACCCGTTCTACACCGGCCAGCAGAAGTTCGTCGACACCGGTGGACGCGTCCAGCGCTTCGCCGACAAGTTCGGTGGCGCCGCTGCCGCCCAGCTCAAGAAGGCCGAGGAGGCCAAGGCTGCCAAGGCTGCCAAGGCTGCTGAGGCCGAGGCCGCTCGCAAGGCCGCCGCTGAGGCTAAGGCTGCCGAGAAGGCCAAGCGTGCTGCTAAGTTTGCCGAGGAGGCTGCCAAGCAGGCCGCCGAGGCTCCCGCAGAGGCTCCCGTCGAGGAGGCCGCTGCCGAGGCCGAGACTACCGAGGCTGCTGAGTAAATAGCTCGCCGCGGAATCACTCGCATTCATGGCATAAGGGCCGCGCATCCGTTTGGGTGCGCGGCCCTTTTCTTTTTATTGGTGCAGGCTAACCCGTTCCCATTGCACCAGATTGGTGCGAAGGGGACGGGTTGGTTTGCACCAAATGGCAGAGTGACGGCGTTTTCCCAGATAAAACCTGCCAAAATAAACCAGTCCCTTTTTGGCAGGTCGGTCGGGTCGTAGTTATTACGTGGCGGTCGAGGTCGACCGTATAGGCCGCGCCTTGTTTGGCTAAAGTACAATCATCTGTGTTTAACTCGCCCGCAGCTGCACGGCGTGGGCGATGGCCAAAAAGGAAAACCACATGGGATTCATGTCAAAGCTGCTGTCCTTTGGATCCGATAAGGACCTTAAGCGCTACTACAAGATCGTCGACCAGATCAACGGTCTTGAGCCCCAGTTTGAGAAGATGACCGAGGAGGAACTCCGCGCCCAGACCGATAAGTTCCGCGAGCGTTACGCCAACGGCGAGTCGCTCGACGACATGCTTCCCGAGGCCTTTGCCACCGTGCGCGAGGCTTCCAAGCGCATCACGGGCATGCGCCACTTTGACGTACAGCTCATCGGCGCCATGGCGCTTCATGAGGGTCATATTGCCGAGATGAAGACCGGCGAGGGCAAGACGCTCGTCTCCACCTTGGCCGGCTACCTCAACGCTATCGCCGGCAAGGGCGTGCATGTCGTTACCGTCAACGATTACCTGGCAAAGCGCGACTCCGAGTGGATGGGCCGCATCTACAAGTACCTGGGCATGACCGTCGGTCTGCTCCAGAACAACATGCCGCTCGAGCTCAAGCGCCCGGCCTACCAGGCAGACGTCACTTACGGCACCAACTCCGAGTTCGGTTTCGACTACCTGCGCGACAACATGGTCACCCGTCCCGAGCAGCGCGTGCAGCGCGGCCACCATTACGCCATCGTCGACGAGGTCGACTCCATCCTGATCGATGAGGCCAGAACGCCGCTCATCATCTCGGGTGCCGGCACCAAGTCCGCCAGCACCTACAAGGACTTCGCGCGTGCCGTGCGCGGCCTTGAGCGCGGCGAGGACGTGTCGCACGACATGCTCACCGCCACCGAGGACGTGGAGCCCACGGGCGACTATGTCATGGACGAGGCCAAGCACACCATTGCCGCCACCGAGCGCGGCCTTAAGAAGATCGAGCGCCGCCTGGGTATCGAGGACATCTATGCCGACCTTTCGGGCCAGCTGGTCAACCACCTGCAGCAGGCGCTGAAGGCCCAGTACATGTTCCATCGCGACAAGCAGTACGTGGTCACCAACGGCGAGGTCAAGATCGTCGACGAGTTCACCGGCCGCATCATGGAGGGCCGCCGCTATTCTGAGGGCCTGCACCAGGCCATCGAGGCCAAAGAGGGCGTGCTCGTACGCGAGGAGAACCAGACCCTGGCCACCATCACCCTGCAGAACTACTTCCGTCTGTATGACAAGCTTTCCGGTATGACCGGCACGGCACTTACCGAGGATGCCGAGTTCCGCGAGATCTACAAGCTGCCCGTCGAGGTCATCCCCTCCAACAAGCCCGTGCAGCGCGTGGACCACGAGGACCTGGTATATCGTACCATCCAGGCCAAGTACAACGCCGTTGCCGACGACGTCGAGCGACGTCACGCCAAGGGACAGCCGGTCCTGGTGGGCACCGTCTCCATCGAAAGCTCCGAGAAGCTGTCCGCCGCCCTTACCAAGCGCGGCATCGCGCACGAGGTTCTCAACGCCAAGCATCACGAGCGCGAGGCCCACATTGTTGCCCAGGCCGGACGCTACGGCGCCGTGACCATCGCTACTAACATGGCCGGTCGTGGTACCGACATCCTGCTGGGCGGCAACCCCGACGAGCTGGTGCGCGAGCGCCTTGAGTACGAGGGCCTGACCATGGAGGACGTGACGCCCGAGCAGCTCGAGCAGTTTAACGCCGAGGCCAAGGAGACCTGCAAGGCCGAGCGCGAGCGCGTGCTTGCCGCCGGCGGCCTGACCGTTATCGGAACCGAGCGCCACGAGTCCCGTCGTATCGACAACCAGCTGCGCGGCCGCTCCGGTCGTCAGGGCGATCCGGGCGAGACCCAGTTCTACCTGTCGCTCGAGGACGACCTCATGCGCCTGTTCGGCGGCGACAAGATGGACCGCGTCTCCAAGATGATGGTCACGGCCGACATGGGCGACGACATGCCCATCCAGCACAAGATCATCTCCAAGGCCGTCGAGAGCGCCCAGCACAAGGTCGAGAGCATCAACTTCTCCATGCGTAAGAGCGTCCTTGAGTACGACGACGTCATGAACAAGCAGCGCCAGGTCATCTACGCCGAGCGCAATAAGATTCTGGACGGCAAGGACCTGACCGACCACATCACCGAAGTCATGCACGACACCGTGTACCGCTGCGTGCAGGAGTTCTGCACCAAGGACAGTCACGATGGCGAGCGCGACCTGGAGGGCCTGCGCAAGTGGGTTGTGGAGCTCACCGGCCACATCGATACGCCGAAGTTCCCCGACGAGGATTATGAGGCCCTGGCTGCCGATGTCCTGGCTTACGTAGAGAAGTGCTACAACATGAAGGCCGAGCGCTTGGGCGAGGACCTGATGCGCGAGCTCAACACCCAGGTCATGCTGCGCGTCATCGATACCCGCTGGATGAACTACCTGCAGGAGATGGACTACCTCAAGACCGGCATCGGCCTGCGCGGCTTTGGCCAGCGCGACCCGCTGGTTGAGTACAAGACCGAGGCCTACGGCGCGTTCCAGATACTCGTCGATACCATGTACGAGGATTACCTGCGTACGGTTCTGCGCATCGAGATCAAGGCTGCCCCGCGTGCCGTGGAGCACAAGGAGGAGCCCGCGCTCGAGGGTGCGCACTTCTCCGGTCCTGCCGAGGTCGATGGTGACAACGGCGGCTCGGTGCTGCGCAAGCAGGCGCAGGTGCAGGCCCGCACAGCTGTCCAGGGTGGTCCGGCTGCCGTCAACAACGGTGGCAAGGTGACCACCTATCGCAAGTCCGAGAGCGACGATCCGTACGTCAACGTGGGCCGCAACGACCCGTGCCCCTGCGGTAGCGGCAAGAAGTTTAAGTACTGCCACGGCAGGAATCGTTAATGGCTGAGGCTTTAGAGGTAACGCCCGCCGAGCTGGACGCGTTTGCGGACCGGCTCGGTGAGGTCGAGTCGTATCTCCACCTGGACGAGAAGCGTACCCGCGTGTTCGAGCTCGAGGCCAAAAGTGTTGCCCCTGGCTTTTGGGATGACGCCGACGCCGCCCGTGCCACCATGGAGGAGATCGCGCGCACCAAGGAAGATATCGCTGCCGTGGACACCGCGCGCGGCGAGCTTTCCGATGCCCGCGCCGCGCTGGAGCTTGCCGAGGAGATGGGGGATGACCCCGACGCCGCCGCCCTTCGCGAGGAGGCTGCAGCCACGGCTGAGCGCCTGGCCCGTGCCATCGATGAGCTTGAGCTTTCGAGCTGGTTTACCGGTGAGTTCGATCACGGCGATGCCATTGTGACCATCAAGCCCGGACAGGGTGGTCTGGAGGCCCAGGACTGGACCTTCATGCTCTTTAAGATGTACATGAAGTACTGCCAGCGTCGCGGCTGGAAGGTCACCATCAACGACTGTCCCGCGGCCGAGGTCATCGGCATTGACCGTGCGACCTTTACCGTCGAGGGCAAGGACGCATTTGGCATGCTGCGCGCCGAGGCCGGCGTCCACCGCTTGGTTCGCATTAGCCCCACCGACGACAAGAAGCGCCGCCAGACCACGTTTGCCGGCGTCGAGGTCATCCCCGTGCTACCCGATGATATCGACATCGAGATCAGTCCCGATGACATCCGCGTGGACGTGTACCACGCGAGCGGCCCGGGCGGTCAGGGCGTCAACACCACCGACTCCGCCGTGCGCGTGACGCATTTTCCCAGCGGCATTGTGGTCACCTGCCAAAACGAGCGCAGCCAGATTCAGAACAAGGCCGCGTGCATGCAGATCCTCAAGGCTCGCCTGTACGAGATTGAGCTCGAGAAGCGCGCCGAGGCGCTCGATGAGATCCGCGGACCCAAGACCACGATTGGTTTTGGCAACCAGATTCGCAGCTACGTGCTCTACCCGTACCAGATGGTCAAGGACTTACGCACGGGCGTGGAGACCAGCAATGTCGAGGCCGTCCTTGACGATGGCGACCTGGACCCGTTTGTTATTGGCTACCATCGCTGGGCTACCGGCAACGCCGATGCAGAAGGCTCGGAGGTCTAAAACATCGGGTGGCTTCAAGCCGATGCCAAGCCCAACGGTTGGACGGGTTTGTATCCAGAATAAACCCTGCGCAGGGGTGGTTTTTGTCCGGCGGATCGGTAGAATCGAATACAAGAAGAAGTTCAAAGCGCATCCGTTTGGGTGCGCTTTTTTGAGGGAGGTAGCATGGCATATCGTCTGGACATCAAGCGCATTCTATCGATGAACTTCTTTCACGACCTGCCCCAGATTATGTTGGGGTGCGCTCTGGCCGCTATTGCGACCGACCTGTTTTTGATTCCCAACGGCCTTGCTGCCGGTGGTGTTACGGGCCTTGCCACCATTATCCAGGCGGTCGGCGCATCGCGCGGCATATCGCTTCCCGTTGGTATTCAGACGATCGTGATGAACGCCTTGCTGTTGCTGGTCGTTATGCGCGAGGGCGGCATGTTCTACGTGGTGCAGACCGCGACGGGCTTTGTGCTGCTGGGCTTCTTTACCGATCTGTTCGCCCCGTTTGTAGCACCTCTGGCGGATGCGGACCTGATGCTCCCTGCCATGTGGGGCGGCATTATTACAGGCATCGGTTACGGCATGGTGCTGCGCGCCGGCGCCAACACCGGCGGCTCGGACACGATTGGCCAAATCATCTCGCGTAATACCTCGCTGCCCGTGGGCTCGACCGTCATGGCGATCGATGTTGCCGTATGCGCGCTGTCGGCTCCGGTCTTTTCAATCGAAAATGCACTATATGCAGGCCTTTCGATGGTCATTAGCGGCTACGTGATCGATGCCGTGGTCGATGGTGGCAACAAACGCCGTATGGTACTCATCATCTCGGACAAGTTCCCTGATATCGCTGCCGATATCATGTATGGCCTGGGTCGTGGTTGTACCAAGTTTAAGGCGACTGGCATGTATTCGGGTGCCGAGAAGCCGGTGATCATGGTCATCGTGAACCGTCGAGAGCTCAATACCCTCAAGACGATCGTGCGCGAGCGCGATCCTCACGCCATTGTGACGGTCGCCGACGTTACGGAAGCTTTCGGCGAGGGATTCAAGGACATTAGCGCGTAGGGCCGACCGCGTCCCATCCAAAAGACGTTCACATTGATAAACCGTTTCATCAGCGGTTCTGCCTGCTAAATTGTTCAAATAATGATAAAAACTCTGGTAAAGCCATCAGTTTCCAGCATAATGAATGACGTACGTGCATTGCGGCTGTGTTGGGATTACCTTCGGTGCCGTGCGCATTTTGTCTAATGAGGATGAAAGGAAGGCACAATGAGCGACGAAGAGCTCAAAAAGGTTGCCAACGAGGTAAGGAAGGGCATCGTCACCGGCGTGCACGCTGCCAAGTCCGGCCATCCGGGCGGTTCGCTCGGCGCTGCCGACATCATGACCTATCTGTACTTTGAGGAAATGAACGTCGACCCGGCCCATCCCCGCAAGGCCGACCGCGATCGCTTTGTGCTTTCCAAGGGCCACTGTGCACCTGGTCTGTACGCTGTGCTCGCCGAGCGTGGGTTCTTCCCCAAGGAGGATCTTGAGACGCTGCGCCACATCGGCAGCCACCTGCAGGGTCATCCCAACATGAACGACACTCCGGGCGTTGACATGTCCACCGGTTCGCTCGGCCAGGGCATCTCCGCCGCCGTGGGCATGGCCGTTGCCGCCAAGCACTGGGGCGATACTTATCGCACGTACGCCCTGCTGGGCGATGGCGAGAGCGAGGAGGGCCAGGTCTGGGAGGCCGCCATGTTTGCCGGCAACCAGCAGCTCGATAACCTCTGTGTGATCGTCGACCACAACGGCCTGCAGATCGACGGTCCCGTCGAGGAGGTCAACGACCCCATGCCGCTCGCCGACAAGTTCCGCGCCTTTAAGTTCCACGTGGTGGAGCTTGCCGACGGCAACGATTTCGATCAGATCCGCGCCGCCTTTGCCGAGGCTCGCGCCACCAAGGGCCAGCCGACCGCCATTATCGCCGAGACCCTGAAGGGCAAGGGCGTGTCCTTTATGGAGAACCAGGTTGGTTGGCACGGCAAGGCCCCCAATGATGAACAGTTTGAGCAGGCCATGGCAGAGCTCACGGCCGCCGGAGAGGAGCTCTAGGATGGCAGACGTCAAGAAAATCGCCACGCGCGTAAGCTACGGCGAGGCCCTCGTCGAGCTCGCCAACGAGCACGATGACTTTGTGGTCCTCGACGCCGACCTGGCCGCCGCCACGCAGACCGGTAAGTTTAAGGCCGCCTGCCCCGACCGTTTCTTCGATGTGGGTATCGCCGAGAGCAACCTGATGGGTGTTGCCGCCGGTATCGCAACCACCGGTCGCGTTGCCTTCGCGAGCACCTTTGCCATGTTCGCCGCCGGCCGCGCCTTTGAGCAGGTCCGTAACTCCATCGGCTACCCGCACCTCAACGTTAAGATCGGTGCCACGCACGCCGGTATCTCGGTGGGCGAGGACGGTGCTACGCATCAGTGCTGCGAGGATATCGCCCTGATGCGCGTCATCCCCGGCATGACCGTTATCGTTCCGGCCGACGATGTCGAGGCCCGCGCCGTGACGCGCGCCGCCTACGAGTGCGACGGCCCCGTGTACATGCGCTTTGCCCGTCTGGCCTCGCCGGTTATCAACGACCCCGAGACCTACAAGTTCGAGTTGGGTAAGGGCATTGTCATGCGCGAGGGCGCCGATGTGACCATCATCGCCTGCGGCCTGATGGTCGGCGAGGCTCTCGAGGCCGCCGAGCAGCTTGCTGCCGAGGGCATCGATGCCGAGGTCATCAACATGCACACCATCAAGCCCATCGATGCCGACCTGATCGTCAAGAGCGCCACCAAGACCGGCCACGTCGTGACCGTCGAGGAGCACTCTGTGATCGGTGGCCTGGGCAGCGCCGTTGCCGACGTCCTGTGCGAGCAGTGCCCGACGCCGCTCAAGAAGATCGGTGTCAACGACACCTTCGGCGAGTCCGGCCCGGGTGCCGAGCTCCTGCACAAGTACGGCCTGGACGCCGCCAACATCGTGGCGACCACCAAGGAGTTCTTGGCATAAGGCAAGACGAGGCAAAGTATCGTCTCAACAACCACATCCAAGCCAGAACAGGGGTATCCCCAAAGAGGGCGCCCCTGTTTTTGTTGAATTTAAATTAGAGTCCTGCCAAGCAAAGGTCCCATGGGGAAACGGGCCCATCCCAACAAAGTGCAATTCAGACCCTTCCAACTTTGTATGCGCAGCATCTCAAGTTGGTGCGTCGGCCCCATAGTAGCCGCAGGCCGGGCGCAGGGTTACCTCCCAAATCTTTCCGCAGCGCATGGCCGGCGTTTGTCCGCAGCTCCGCAGGAGCAGGACAAATGCCGGCCATGCGCGAGGACGATTTGGGAGGTAACCCTGCGCCCGGTCGGTGAGACCCAAACCCCGCCATGCTTCTTATGTGCAGCAAAGCTAATGCTGCTAAAATACAAAGCGCTCATGTAGTTTAAACGCACGACGATAAGGAGCACCAGTGGGTAACCACTTCCGTACCTCCGGTGCGGGCGATGATGCCCCCAAGACGCAGACAGGCGTCCAGGGCAGTCGTTTCGCCACTCCGGATTCAGAGGGCCAGCCTGTTGCTCAGGCCCCCGCTCAGCCGGCAGATCAGGCACAGCCGGCATCCGATCCCTTTGCCTACAATCCCACCAGCGATGTCGCGCTTTCCGGCACGGCGGGTTTTGAGCCCGTTCAGGCCGTGACCGCTCGCGTGGAGCAGCCTCAGGCTGGCGCCGCCACGCCGCAGCCTACCATGGCCGGCATTCCCGACCCCATGGCCCCTGCGACGCCGGTTCCTCAGCCTGCGCAGTCCGGTCTCTTTGCCGCTATTCCCGATCCCACGCAGCCTGCTGCCCCGGTGGTCGAGAGCGATCAGGCCGCCGAGGTCGCAAGCCTCGATAACGCGCTCAACAACCCCGATTTTACGTCGGTGTTTGCGCCCATCGATCCGCAAGCCAGCCGCAAGAAGATGGCCAAGCAGGCCGGTGTCGAGCCCGTCATCCTTATGGAGCATGTCACCAAGATCTATCCGGCACAGCCCAACAAGCCTGCACTCGACGACATCAACATCGAGATCTATCCGGGCGAGTTCGTCTTCCTGGTCGGTCATTCCGGCTCGGGTAAGACCACGCTGCTGTCGACGCTCAACCGCGACGTCAAGCCGACGAGCGGCCGCATCTTGGTTGCCGGTCAGGACCTCATGAAGATCAAGAACCGCAAGGTTCCGTTCCTGCGCCGTCAGATTGGCGCCGTGTTCCAGGACTTTAAGCTTCTGCCTCAAAAATCCGCCTACGAAAACGTGGCGTTTGCCCTGCAGTGCATCGGCAAGCCCAAGGGTGTCATTCGCAGCCAGGTTCCCGAGGTGCTGCGTCTGGTCGGCCTGGCCGATCAGATGGACTCGCTGCCCGATCAGCTTTCCGGTGGCGAGCAGCAGCGCGTTGCCGTTGCCCGCGCCATGGTCAACCGCCCGCCGCTGCTTATCTGCGACGAGCCCACGGGCAACCTCGACCCGGCGATCTCGCTGGGCATCATGAAGCTGCTCGAGCGTATTAACCGCACCGGCACCACCGTGATCGTCGCCACGCACGACCGCGAGATGGTCGATAGCATGCACCGTCGCGTGATCGCCCTCGAGGGCGGCCACGTTATCCGCGACCAGGAGAGGGGAGGTTACGGCAACTATGGCACCAACTAACGTGGGCTACTCCTTCAAAGAGGCAATCAGTCACTTCTTCCGTAACTGGACTACCTCGCTCGGCGCCGTCATCACGATCTTCCTTTCGCTGTTTATCATCGGCCTGTTCATCATGGGCTCCGCGATGCTGAACTCCGTGATCGGCACCGTCGAGGATCAGGTCGTCATCAACGCCTTTATTAGCGATGACGCCGATCAGGCCGATGTTCAGGCTTTTGAGGCTGAGCTCAAGACGTGGAGCAACGTCAAGTCCGTGACGTACAAGGACAAGGACGACGCGCTGGCCGAGTATACGAGCAAGATGTCGGGCAACGCCGACGCCACCATGAGCGCGCTCGATGGCCAGAACCCGCTGCCGGCTTCGTTTGCAATTGAGATGGACGATCCGTCCAAGGTCGAGAGCACGGCCCAGAAGCTCAAGAAGAACGCCGACTTCCAGAAGATCGCGGATGACGGCGACGTCAACGCGAGCGTGCTGTACGGCCAAGAGGAAGTGAGCCGCCTGTTCCAGGTGACCAACTACATCCGCATCGCCGCCGTGGTGCTCGTTGGCCTTTTGACCTTTATCGCATTCATCTTCATCAACAACACGATTCGCCTGTCCATCACGGCGCGTCGTCGTGAGATTGCGATTATGCGTCTGGTCGGCGCCAGCAACGGCTTCATTCGCGGCCCGTTTATCACCGAGGGCGTACTGCAGGCCATTTTGGGCTCGCTGCTTTCCATCGGCGTTCTGGAGCTGCTGCGCAATCTGATGATTCCGCGTTTGCAGGAGAGCATCGGCTGGATGTCGTTTGCCCTGCCGATGCAGTACTACCTGGTGACCTATGCTGCGCTGATTCTGGTCGGTGTGATTATCGGTCTCTTTGGTTCTGCCATAGCCATGCGCCGCTACCTGCGCGTGTAGGCATGCCTGGAATTCATCCCTTCCAACGGGTCGTCTCTTATGGGGCGGCCCGTTTTTTGATCTCTAGGGGACGGCAGGAAAGCGAATCATTTGGGTAGACTCTTTGGAGTTCGTCATCGATAGCAAGGAGGCGCCATGGGGCGCAATAACAAGCATAAGCGCGGTGCTCGCAATAAGCGTGGGCCGGTGCGCAGCGAACGCCGTCCGAGCCTGACCGGGCGCGTGCAGCTCCATGAGCATGGCGCCTATGTCATAACCGAGAGCGGCGACTACAAGGTTATGGGCCGCGGTAAGCGCGAGATCATGGACGGCGACACCGTTGCCGTGAGCATTAAGAACAGCCCGCACGGTGAGCGGCGCGCCGTGATCGAAGGCGTGGTTGAGCGCGCAGCCATAAGCGTGGTGGGTACGTACCAGACCGCTGGTCCGCTCGGTGTGATCGAGCCGCTCGATTCGCGCCTGAAGGCCGACTTCTTCATTCTGCCCGAGGATACCTCGGCGGATCGTCTGGGCGTCCACCCGGGTGATGCCGTTGTCGCGCGCATTTTGACCTACCCGACGCGCCTGGAATCGGGCACCGTGACGATCGAACGCCGCATTGGCGGAGATGACGCGCCCGATTTGGGCGTTCAATACGTGATGGCGCGTTACGGCTATACCGATAGCTATCCCGAGGCCGCGCTGGACGAGGCCGAGGGGCTTTCGCTCGATGTGTCCGCGGCGCTTAAGGACCCGCTCCGCCGCGATCTGCGCGACCGCTTTGTCATCACGATCGACCCGGTCGACGCGCGCGACTTTGACGATGCCATTTCGCTTGAGCGCACGCCCGAGGGTGGCTACAAGCTGGGTGTGCATATCGCTGACGTTTCTCACTATGTGGCTTGGGACGGGCATATCGATCTTGAGGCTCGCCATCGTACGACATCGGTGTATCTGGCCGATCGCGTGCTTCCCATGCTGCCCGAACGCCTGTCCTGTGACCTATGCTCTCTTCGCCCTGACGAGGACCGTCTTGCGTTTACCGTTGACATTGAGCTCGATGCGCAGGGTCGCGTGCGGCATTACGATCCGTACCCCAGCGTGATTCGCTCGCGTGTGCGTATGGACTATGACGGCGCCGAGGCGCTGCTGGTGCGTGCCGACGCTGTTGAGTATTCGGTGCTGGAAGGCGCCGCTGAGGATGTTGCGGCTGCTGAGGCCTCGCGCGAGGAGGCGCTTGAGCGCGGTCTTGCGTGCGAGGAAACTGCTCGCGGCTATAACGTCGACCTCGGCGATTTCCTTGTCGCCGCCAACGAACTCGCCGAACTTCGCCGTCGTATTCGTCGTGCCCGCGGCTCAGTCGATTTTGACACGGCCGAGATTCGCGCTCTATTGGATGAGGACGGAGTGCCCGTGCAGATTGTGGCGCGCGAGCGTTCGTGTGCCACGTCGCTTATCGAGGAAGCCATGCTACTCGCCAACGAGTGCGTTGCAGAGTGGCTGGCAGACCGTGATATCGAGGCCTGCTATCGCGTGCATGAGGATCCGAGCCCCGATAGCCTGCACGGTGCCGCCGTTGCGCTGGCGCAGCTAGGCATCATCGACGATCGCCGTGCTGCCGGTATCGCCCTGGGGAGTCCCGATGAGCTACAGGCTGCAGTCGATGCTGCCGCCGGTACGGCCAACGCACCGCTCGTCAACACGCTGCTTCTGCGCAGCATGCAGCGCGCACTGTACAAGCCGCGCAACGAGGGTCACTTTGCGCTCGCCGCGCCGTGCTACTGTCACTTTACGAGTCCCATCCGTCGCTACCCCGATCTGGTGGTGCACCGCGTGCTCAAACTGCAGTTGGCCTATGAACAGCTCGGCGGCAAGGACGCCCTGGTCCGTACGCCGCGGCTGATCGGCAAGGGGCGCGAGTCGCTGCCGCGCATTCTGCCGCAGATCTGCCGCGCATGCAGCGATGCGGAGCGTGCGGCCGATGCCGCCAGCCATGCGACGCAAAAGATCAAGATTGCCCAGTACTATGAGGACCGTCTGGGCGAGCGCTATGCCGGAACCGTCTCGTGGGTTAGCAGCATGGGCCTCTTTGTGCGCTTGGACCTAACGCAGGTCGAAGGCTTGGTTTCGATCAAGAGCCTGGGCAACGAGTGGTTCGAGTTCGACGAGGATGCGCTTACGCTGACGGGCGCCGACACGGGGACTCGCTATGAACTGGGCCAGCGCGTGATTATCGAGGTCTCGCGCGTCAATACCACGCGTGGGCACTTGGACTTTAAGCTTATCCATTAGCCAAATCTCGACTCATGGCGGGAGAGCGGAGGGCGGTCTTTCGGGGCCGCCCTCCGCATTTGGATCATGGCTACCTTGCCGTCTGCTCGGCCGCCCGCTTACCTGCTATTTGAGAGGTAAAACCTACCAAAATAAACCTGTCCCTTTTTGGCAGGTTTACAAGAAAGCGGGGATGAGATGGCGACGGTGTATGGTTATGCGCGGGTGAGTTCGCGCGATCAGAATCTTAATCGGCAGCTGGATGCGCTGGGCGCCTATGGCGTGGGCTCGGCGAATATTTATGCCGACCATGCGAGCGGCAAGGACTTCGATCGACCGCGCTATCGCGAGCTGCTGCACGTCCTGGGAGACGGGGACGTGCTGGTGGTGCTTTCTATCGACCGACTTGGTCGTAATTACTCCGAGATTCTTGAGGAATGGCGACGCATTACCAAGGAGCTCGGGGTTGCCATTGTGGTGTTGGACATGCCATTGCTTGACACGCGCGCCAGGGCAAGCGGCACGCCGGATGTGACCAATACCCTGATTGCCGATATTGTGCTGCAACTGCTGAGCTACGTGGCGCAGGTGGAGCGCGAGAATATCCATCGGCGCCAGGCGGAGGGAATTGCAGCGGCGCGGGCGCGAGGGGTTCGTTTCGGTCGACCTCGCAAGCCGTGCCCTCCTCAGTTTGATCTGGTACGCGATAGCTATGAGGCGGGCGATATTACCCGCAGCCAGGCAGCAAAGTGCCTGGGCGTGTGCGTGGGGACGTTCGATCGCTGGATGCGCGAGGCGGGGTAGGGGTTTGCGTCGCTTTGTCGCTTCCTGTTGCGATTCAAATTTTGATACGGTGGCGATGTCATTCGGGGCTACACTCGCTGATATTCAAAAAAGGAGGTAGGCCCTTGGCGCGCGTAAAACAAATAATCGGATGGACCGCGATCGTTCTGTTCGCTGCAACGCTGGCGGGCATCTGGGTGCTGACGGAGCAAAATGCGGTGGAGACGTCGTTGCTGAGCGAGTCCACCGCGCGTGTGGTGGAGGGTCAGGCTACGGGCGTACAGGCTGCCGATGTCGCGGGTGAAGCTCAGGCCGAGAACGGGATGACAGGGGGCACCGATTCGGCTGCTTCGAATGTCCGGTCTGGCCGACTTGCTTCCATTCGCATGTGGGTGGGCACGAACGTCCGTCGCGTTGCCCATACCGTAGAGTTTTTCTTCGTCGGATTGTTCGCCTCGGTGGTCGTGGTTTGCTTTTCCAGGCGTCCGTGGAGCGTATGCTCCCGTTGCGTGCCCGTGTTGCTCTTTTGCGCCGTCTGCTCCGTTGGCGATCAGGTACATAAGATCTTTGTTCCCGGCAGGCATTTCGACGTTATCGATTTAGGATTCGATGCTGCGGGCTATGTCACCGCCATGCTGTTGGTATTGCTGGTCTCCGCATGGGTGCACCACGAGACGCGCCCCATCGGCGCCCATGCGAGGCGCTAGCCGGTAACAAACCCGTTTCTGATCATGCGACCTTGTTGAATTATTTTGTGTCGCGCGTATTTCCGAGCGGTCGGATTTGAGGGGCGAGCGGTAGAACGCTCGTCCTTTGTGCGCCACGATGCGGCACAATGTACCGTAAAAGCTGTTTGTATCCGGTACGAATCGTTCGTTGGTCTTTAATTCTTCTCAACGGAGGTGTTTGAGATGGCAAACGGATTGCTTTTGCGGCTTCGCGAGCGTGAGCTCAGCGCGAGCCCGGCGGAACGCAATGTCATCGCATATGTAAGCGCTCATCCGCACGAGGTGGTCGGGCTGTCCGTCCGCGGTCTTGCCGATGCCACGTTCTCCTCGCCCTCGAGCATTTTGCGCTTTTGCAAGCGTTTGGGTTTTGCGGGCTACAAGGAGTTCCAGCGCGAACTGATTGCCGAGCTGGCGCTCTTAGGTGACAAGAAAGACGTAGCCCTCGAGGACATCTCCATGGATGACAGCGTCGAACGTATCGTGGGGAAGGTGATGAAAAGCAACGTGCGCACGATCGAAGCGACGGCGCGAACGCTCGATTACACCGTCTTGGAGCGATGCGCGGCCTATCTTAAGCGGGCACGCGCAGTCAATCTGTTCGGTATCGGTGCCTCTCGTTTGGTCGCGCACGATCTGGCGCAAAAGCTCATGCGTGTCGACAAAGAGTGCCATCTGTACGACGACTGGCATGATCAGCTCTTGTGTGCCAAGAACATGCATGAGGGCGATATGGCAATCGCCTTTAGCTACTCGGGCTTGACGCAAGAGGTGCTGGACTGCACCGCCGAGGCCCAACGTCACAACTGTCCCGTTGTGGCCGTGACCAAAGTAGATGGATCATCCAAGCTTGCCACCATGGCCGATGCCGTGCTCGGCGTCGCTGCGAGTGAGCCCTTGGTCCGCAGCGGTGCCATGGCTTCGCGTATGGCCCAGCTTATGGTTGTCGATGCCCTGTACGCTGCTTACGTTGCCAGCGACTACGAACGGGCGACGCATGTCATTAAGCAAAACTACATCGAGAAACAGGAAAGATGAGGTGAATGAAATGCTCGATTTAACAAAATTCACGACCGAAAAGCGTAATCAAAGGTCTATGGACCTCGATACGATGACATCGCTGCAAATCGTTACGACGATGAACGATGAGGATCTTCGTGCCGTCCAGTCGGTCACAAAAGTGTTGCCCCAGGTTGCCACAGCAATCGACTGGGCTGCTGAGGCACTCGAGCGCGGCGGGCGCGTCTTTTACATGGGCGCAGGCACCAGCGGTCGTCTGGGCGTACTCGACGCTTCGGAGTGTCCGCCCACGTTTGGCGTGTCACCCGATCTGATTGTCGGGCTCATTGCCGGAGGCGAGACGGCGTTTATCAAGGCTGTCGAAGGTGCCGAAGACAGTGAGGAGCTCGGCGCGAGCGACCTGCGGGGGCGTGGACTCTCGGACAAGGATCTTGTCGTTGGCCTGGCGGCAAGCGGTCGTACTCCCTATGTGGTGGGCGGCCTTGTATACGCCAAGGCAACTGGGTGCAAGACGATCGCAATTGCCTGCAACCAAGGGTCGAAGATCGGGGAGAGCGCAGATCTTGCCATTGAACCCGTGCCCGGTCCCGAGGTGCTGACCGGCTCAACGAGGCTCAAGGCGGGAACGGTTCAAAAGCTCATTCTCAACATGATTTCGACCGGTGCCATGGTCAAGATCGGCAAGGTATACCAAAACCTGATGGTCGATGTGCAGCAGACGAACGAGAAGTTGGTGGTGCGCGGCCAGAACATCGTGATGGAGGCGACCGGCTGCACGCGCGAGCGCGCTATTCAGGCGCTTGCAGATGCCGGCGGCCACGTAAAAACCGCTATTGTCTCGGTACTGCTGGACTGCGATGCCGAGCAGGCTGCGGTAGCTCTTGAGCGAGCGCGAGGCCATGTCCGTGCTGCGGTGAGTGGCCATGAGAAGAGCGATGCCGATGCCCAATAGGTGTGCGGCGTGAGCTGATATGACATCCAGACGAGATACCCAATACAAGGAGGAGTTATGACGAACAAAGAGCTGGCTCAAAAGCTGCTGGACCTTTTGGGCGGTAAAGACAACGTGCTCGCAAACGCGGCGTGCATGACGCGCCTGCGCGTGACCGTCAAAGACGCGGGCAACGTCGACACGGAGGGTATTAAGGCACTCGACGGCGTGATGGGCCTGGTCGAGGACGACACGATGCAGATCGTGCTGGGGCCGGGCAAGGTGAATAAGGTGCTCGAGGAGTTCTCCAAGCTCACTGGCCTTGCGAAAGGCGTTGCCGACGAGAGCGTGGTTGACGCTGCGGCCACAAACAAGGCCGCGCAGAAGGCCAAGTACGAGTCTAAGCCGGTTCAGGCCTTCCTCAAGAAGATTTCCAATGTCTTCGTCGCCCTGCTTCCCGGCATCATTGCGGCTGGCCTCATCAACGGTATCTGCAACGTCATCAACGTCTCGACGGCAGGCGCGCTTGCAGGCGAGTGGTGGTACCAGGGCATTCGTTCCATGGGCTGGGCCCTGTTTGCCTATCTGCCCATCTTGGTGGGCTATAACGCGGCACGTGAGTTTGGTGGCTCCGCTGCGCTGGGCGGCATCGCCGGCATGATGTGTATCGCCAACAGTGCCATGCCCCTGCTTGCGCCTGGCGCGGCCGATCCTGCCACTGCCATTCTGCTGCCGCTCACCAATGCGCAGTACAACCCCGCAGCGGGCGGCATGATCGCGGCTCTTATCGCCGGCGCATTTTTTGCCTGGATGGAGCGTCAGATTCGCAAGGTTATGCCCAACGCACTCGACACGTTCTTGTCCCCGCTGCTGGTGCTCATCATCGGCGCCTTTGCTCTGATGCTCGTCATCCAGCCGGTTGGCGCATGGCTGACGACTGCCATCTTTAGCGTTTTGACCTTTATCTTCGAGAAGCTGGGCGTCCTGGGCGGCTATATCCTGTCGGCAGGTTTCTTGCCACTGGTGTCTGTCGGCCTGCATCAGGCGCTCACGCCGATCCACGCTATGCTCAACGATCCCGACGGCGCTACCAAGGGCATCAATTACCTGCTTCCCATCCTTATGATGGCTGGCGGCGGTCAGGTCGGTGCCGGTCTGGCGCTGTACTTTAAGACCAAGAACGCCAAGCTCAAGAAGTACGTCGCCGAGTCCATTCCCGTTGGAATCCTGGGTGTGGGCGAGCCTCTGATGTATGCTGTTGCGCTGCCGCTCGTTCGCCCGTTTGTGACGGCCTGCCTGGGTGCCGGATTTGGCGGCGCGCTCGCGGCGCTGCTTCACATCGGCACGGTTTCTCAGGGCGTTTCCGGTCTGTTTGGCTTGCTGATCGTCGTTCCTGGCCAGCAGCTCGGCTACGTTGCCGCTATGCTGCTTGCCTATGCCGCCGGCTTTGTCCTGACGTGGTTCTTTGGCGTCGACGAGCAGAAGATCAACGAGTTCTTTGGCGAGTAGTTTGATATCGCGAGCCGTGTTGCTCAGAGCTCGCGGCGCGCAGCAGATTTCTTGATGCTATGGTTGTGCCGGCGGGGCTAACTGCTCCGCCGGCCTTTTTTAAAGGAGCGTTGAAGCGTGAAAACGGGTATTTCGATTTATCTTTCCAGCCCTCTGCAGGATATTGAGCGAACGATTGAGCGTGGCGCCGCGGCGGGTGCACGCTATGCGTTCACCTCGCTGCATATTCCCGAGGATGGGGGAGCGGCGTATGCCGATAAGGTCCGTCATGTACTGTCGCTGCTTTCCGCCCGCGGCATTGCGCTCATTGCCGATGTGGGACCGCGCACGTGCGATTTGCTCGGGCTTGAGCGCATCGAGGACCTGCGCGATCTGGGGTTGGAATACCTTCGTTTGGACTATGGCTTTAGCGCCCGGCGGGTCGCGGAGCTGTCCGGTGTATTTCGCATTGTGGTCAATGCATCGACGGTGAGTTCTGATGAAATCGCATCGTGGCGTGAGGCCGGTGCCGATGTGACTCGTTTTGCCGCCTGCCACAATTTTTACCCTAAGCCTTATACCGGTTTAGCTCTGGAGGACATTGCTCGGACGAATCTTCGTCTTGCGGCGCTTGGATTCGAAATCATGGCTTTTGTGCCGGGTGATGCCAACGTTCGCGGGCCGGTATTCGAGGGACTTCCGACGGTCGAGGCACATCGCGGTCGCGCGTCAAAGGTTGCCCTCAACATGCTTGAGCTCGCACATGGCGCCGATTGCGACATTGTGTTGGTCGGCGACCCCGATCTTTCCGATGCGGGCTGGGCGCAGTTTGCTCAAGTTTCCGCCGGATACGTGGACCTGCAATGCGAGCTTGAGTCCGGTTATGCCTATGTACGTGGGCAGATTCATCACGACCGGCCCGATTCGAGCGTCCTCATCTTTAGGTCTCAGGAGTCGCGCACGACGCTTAAGCCGGATTCCGTGCCGACGGATGCCGGAGCCGGCCTGCCGCGAAAGGCGGGGTCGATCGCTGTGAGTAATAGCGGCTATGGGCGCTACGAAGGCGAGCTTGAGATTGCGCGGGTCGATCTTCCCGGTGGCGAGCGCATGAACGTTGCGGGCCATATCACGCCCGAGGCAATGGAGCTGCTGCCGTTCATCAAACGCGGATTCGGGGTACGGTTCGTTTAGCGTGTGACCCGTGGGCTACAATTGGCCCATCATACGAAGGCGCCTCGTGTGGCGTGTGCCTGCGTTGGCCGATCTATATTCGGAGGATTCCCATGACCGTACTGTTTGTTGAATATCCCAAGTGCTCGACCTGCAAGAAGGCCAAGGCATGGCTGGACGAACACGGGGTAGAGTATATCGACCGCGATATCGTTTTGGACAATCCCACGGCTGATGAGCTTGCGACCTGGATTGCTCGTTCGGGGCTGCCGGTGCGGCGCTTCTTTAATTCGTCGGGCATGAAATATCGAGAGCTGGGTCTGAAGGCGCGTCTGGATGCGGGCATGACGGATCAGGAGTGCTACGAGCTGCTGGCGACCGACGGCATGCTGGTTAAGCGCCCACTGCTGGTGGGCGACGACTTTGCGATTCCCGGCTTTAGGGAATCGGCTTGGGCCGAGGCGTTGCTGTAGCGGCTGCGGAAAGCGCGACCCGTTTTGAGTGCTCAGGGTGGGACGTGTTTTCCATCGGCGGGCTCGCTCGGCTCAATCCTCGAGCTGTGCCCATTCGTGCGGATTGTAGACCTTTACGTGCTTGTTGGGCTTGCCGCTCCAGTACTCCTCGTCCATAAAGGGCAGATATGCCTGAACACCGGGGCAGATAAAGGGAATCCGCTGCTGTTGCAGTCGCTCGCGCTGTCGCTGCTCCAGGTGCGCCTCGGATATGACAGTCGGCATACCGGACAGCTCGACGAGGCTTGCCTGGATTCGCTTAAGGTCGGGGAGTCCCGCGTGCCATGACATCCGCATGATCAAAAAGGATGCACGGCGGTATTTTGCCTGCATCACCGTGATGGCGGGGCGCAGGGTGGGATGGATTTTGTCCCGTTCGGGCCAAAGGTCAGCAGTGATCTCGAGGCCCAGGGTCTCCCATAGGTAATCAAGCTCTTCGTCCATGGCGCCTCGATATCTACGTGATCATTGATACTTCGATTGTGTTGCCTGGTGCTATCGTTTTCGCGGTAGAATCTGCCAACGGTTGACGGCTACCGCTCGCGGCGTTTTGCCCTTCGTGTGCAGCGGTCGACTTCACAGGTCCTTCACGTGTCGGCCGTATTTGACTGAATTTCAAAAAATTCAAAATTGGGGCTTGCGTCACGGCCGGACTTCCCGTATATTTCTTTCTTGCGCAAAGGCACAGCCGAGCGCAGCGATGCAGTCATTGGGATGTCGTCTAATGGCAGGACAGCGGATTCTGGTTCCGTCAATGGGGGTTCGACTCCCTCCATCCCAGCCATTGCATTTGCTACATATGGCCCGTTCGTCTAGCGGTTTAGGACGCCGCCCTCTCAAGGCGGAGATCACCAGTTCGAATCTGGTACGGGCTACCCACAAAAGAATGCCCGGGCCTCGCAAGAGACCCGGGTTTTGTGTATCGACCGTTTATACGGCGCCTGCCGTGTTTCGCTCAGATCGAGGAGTAGCCATGGATCTGCCCATCAGCTTGCAAGACATCACGTATGCCGAGAACTATCTGGCGCAGGGCGACCTGGCTACGGCGACGCCGCTGCTTGAGCGTCTGGTGGAGCTCGCCGAGGAGTATATCGACGCTGAGTGCAAGACGGAGGAGAAGCGCCAGTACTTTAGCTTCGACAGCAAGTTTGAGCGCCTGGCCTATCGCCGCGTGGAGAAGGATCCGCGCGAGCTGGTGCAGGTCGAGGTTCCCTTTGACCGCCTGTACTCCGACATGGCGTTTGCCTACATCCGCCAGCAGGATTATGTGAGTGCTCGGAATGCCCTGATGCAGGCCGTGCGTTGGGATCCCATGAACTGCAACTATCGCTTGGACTTGGCCGAGCTGTTCCGCGCGCTCGAGGACAAGCAGGAGTGGGCATCGCTCTCGTTCTCGGTGCTGGAGCGCGCGAGCGACGGTAAGTGCGCCGCACGCGCCTACACCAACTTGGGTCAGTACTTCTTGGAGCCCGAGACCGAGAACATTTCGGCTGCCGTGGGCTGCGCGCGTCTGGCGCTGCGCCTGGCGCCCAACGATGCGCATACGACGCGCCTGCTCAACAAGATCCATACCACCTATCCGGATGCCGCGGACGAGAGTGACGACCATGTGATGGGTGAGCTCGCCCTGCAGGGCGTGCCGACCTCGCCTTCGGCCGAGATTGCCATCTGCCTGATCATGTGTGCGACCGACGCTGCGAGCGACGGCGACAAGCAGGAGGCTACGCGCCTGACGGTCCGTGCCCGCGACCTGGTGGGCGAAGAGGCGTGCGCGGCGATTATCAAGCTGGTGCGCGAGAGTGATGCCGAGCTTAACGCCGAGCGCAAGGCAAAGCGCGAGGCTGCGGGCTCAAACGCCGATGGCGCCAAGGAGGCCGGCGATGCCCAGTAAGCGCGAGCGCAAGCTCATTTCCAAGAATCGCTCGGCTCATCACGAGTACTTTATCGATGAGACGTTTGAGTGCGGTATTGAGCTGAGCGGTACCGAGGTCAAGTCGATTCGCGAGCGCGCGTGCCAGATTACCGATACCTTTGCACTGATTCGTGGCGGCGAGTGCTGGCTCGTGGGCCTGCATATCCACCCTTATAGCCATGGTGGCGTGTGGAACCGCGACCCTGATCGCCGCCGTCGTCTGCTGCTGCACCGCAAGGAGATTGACTTTCTCGACGGTAAGCTGCGCAACCGCGGCTATGCGCTGGTGCCGCTGGAGCTCTACTTTAATACCGACGGCCGCGTAAAGCTGCTGCTGGGCCTAGGCCGCGGCAAGAAGCTTTACGACAAGCGCGAGGATATGGCCAAGCGCGATGTCCAGCGCGAGATCGACCGCGCCCTCAAGGAGCACAATCGCTAGGCGTTCTGTATAAGTTGCGGTGGAATACGGACTGTTTTGCCTGTTTGAGGGGCTATTCAGTCCCTATTTCACCGCAACTGCGGGCGTCTCATCTTTCTTACTGTTCTGACACATATGTCTCAAAGGCGGCATCCGTTATGGGCGCCGCCTTTTTTGTGGGTACATACATCCATGAGGTTCCAACCCGGGTTAGGGGAGTGATCGTTATGGACAAAACTGCGTTCTTTACCATGCCGAGCGGTCTGTACGTGGTGAGCGCCGCGGCAGACGGGCTGCGCGCCGGCTGCGTCATCAACACTGCGGTGCAGGTGACGTCCATGCCGCCGCGCATTTCGGTTGCCGTGAACAAGGACAACGTCACCTCGGGCGTCATCGCATCGGCCAAAGCGTTCGCGCTGACCGTGATCGATCAGACCGCCGACATGCTCTACATCGGTAACTTTGGGTTCCGCACCAGCAGCGATTATGACAAGTTTGCCAAATACGAGACCCGCGAGACGGCTCTGGGCATGCCCTATGTGCCCGAGCACGCGACGGCCCTGTTTAGCTGCCGTTTGATCGACACTGTGGATGTGGGCACGCATCTACTGTTTATCGGCGAGGTCGAGGATGCCGAGCACCTGAGCGACGAGACGCCGCTCACCTACGATTACTACCATAAGGTCCTGAAGGGCAAGACGCCTCCGAAGGCGTCCTCGTATCAAGGCTAGAAATGTTCTAAAAATACTTGCATTATATTATTGATAACATATACTAATAAGCGAAGTACATCACCAGTCGCGTTCGAGAGGAGAACATCATGGCTGAGGAGAAGAAGACGTATAAGTTCGTGTGCATCGTTTGTGGCTACGAGGTTGAGGTCGACACGCCCGAGCTGCCCGAGGACTACGTGTGCCCGGTCTGCGGCGTCGGTCCCGATCAGTTTGAGCTCGTCGAGGAGTAGCTCGCAGACACACGGCGAAAGCCGAACATAGCTCTGTCCAAGGGCCTCGGTCGAATTCTCGCCCGGGGCCCTTTTCCTCCGCCCCCAAGGGATCGCGGTTGCTGTTGGCCGATCCTGTCTGTTGTGAGTCCGGCCGACCTTTTGTCTCAATCTGTAACATCTAACGGTGGAAATTTGGCCCACTTGTTACAGATTGAGACAAACGGAGCTGACCCTCGGAATGATCTCGATCTGTAACATCTAGACATCAAAAGCGGGTCTAGATGTTACAGATCGAGACGTTTGCCTGAGTAGGTGCCCCGCCCCATTACATCCCTGTCAACAACACGACATCGAGAATCGTCACGATGGCACCGATCCCTACGAGCAGCGCGTTGAGTGGACGCGAATTGGCGTATTTGCCCATGACGCGGGGTGAACTGGTGAGCCGTATAAGCACAAAGACCGTAATCGGTAGCTGAAGCGACAGCAGTGCCTGACTCCAGATGAGACCTTCAAAAGGATTTGGGACGACCAGGCACGCCGTCACTGCGCCGACGAAACAGGCCGCCACCCCGATCGAGGAATGTCGGTCGTGGATATCGTATTCCTCGTCGAACATGCCCGCAGTGATGGTCCCCGCCGCCATGCCCGCCGTCACACTACTCGATATACCCGCAAACAGCAGTGCCACCGCAAAGATGGCCGAGCTTGCCGGGCCCAGAATGGGGGAGAGCGTGGCCGCTGCGACTGCGAGGTCGTCTACGACAATGCCGTGCGCAAAGAAGGTCGTTGCGGCCAGGATGACCATGGCCGAGTTGATTGCCCAGCCCACGCCCATCGAAAAGAGCGTGTCGAAGAGCTCGTAGCGCAGACGTTCCTCGATAACTTGCTCGCCTTGGCCTTCGAAGTGCATGGATTGGATGACCTCGGAGTGCAGAAAAAGGTTGTGGGGCATAACGACCGCACCCAGGACACTCACGATAATCGCGGCAGAGCCAGTGGGCATACTGGGCGTGATCCAGCTTGCGGCGGCTTGCGGCCAGTCGACCTTGACTAGCGCAAGCTCGGCCAAAAACGAGAGTCCTACCACGCCGACGAAGGCGATGATCCAGCGCTCGGCACGCTTGTAGGAGTTCGTCATGAGCATTGCCATCGATGCCGCGGCCACGATGACGCAGCCGGCGCGCACGGGCAGTCCAAAGAGCATCTGGAGCGCGATCGCGCCGCCCAGGACCTCGGCCATAGCGGTGGCGATGGTCGCGAGGTAGGCACTGGCGAGTACCGCGCGTCCCACGATGCGGGGGAGGTAGCGTGTCGTGGCCTCGGCAAGACAGGTGCCCGTGGCGATGCCCAGGTGCGCCGCGTTGTGCTGCAACGCGATGAGCATAATCGTGGACAGCGTGACGATCCACAGCAGCGCGTAGCCAAACTGCGAGCCCGCGGCCATATTGGAGGCCCAGTTGCCCGGGTCGATAAAGCCGACGGTCACGAGCAGCCCGGGGCCGATGTGCCGCGCAATGTCTAGGCCTCCGTGACCACCGGTGCGTCGGGAGCCAAAGTGTTGTTTGAGATGGTTGAGCATGGTGCGCTCCTGTGTATGGGCGGCGTGGCGTCGCATCTGGGTCATGCGGCGCCACGCGTCGGGTTTGGGTTGGGGTTACCTGCGCGCCTTGCCTTGGTTGGCCACGTCGTCGATCTTGGCGGCGATGGTCGCCGGGTCGCCGATGTAGCGCTTGTCGAGGACGTTGAAATCGGTGTCGAAGGTGTAAACGAGCGGCACGCCGGTGGGGATGTTGACCTTGAGGATCTCCTCGGGCGTGAGGTGCTCGAACTTCATGACGAGAGAGCGCAGGGAGTTGCCGTGTGCGGCGATGAGTACGCGCTTGCCGGCGAGCATCTGGGGGCGAATCTCGTCTTCGAAATAAGGCCAGGCACGGGCTATCGTGTCCTTGAGGCACTCGGTGTAGGGCAGCTGGTCGGGTGCGACATCACGGTATTGCTCCTGGGTGTGGGGATCGCGCGCGTCGTTCGGCTCGAGTGCCGGCGGGCAGATATCGAAGGAGCGGCGCCAGATGAGCACCTGTTCGTCGCCGTGCTCCGCCGCGGCATCGGCCTTGTTGAGACCCTGCAACGCGCCGTAGTGGCGCTCGTTGAGCTTCCAGGATTTGATGACGGGCAGCCACTCGCGATCCATTTGGCCGAGCACGATGTTGAGGGTGTGGATCGCGCGCTTGAGGCGCGAAGTGTAGCAGACGTCAAAGTCGAAACCGGCTTCTTTGAGGGCTCGACCGCCTGCGGCGGCTTCTTCGCGGCCCGTGTCGGTGAGCTCTACGTCGGTCCAGCCGGTGAACAGGTTGAGTTTGTTCCACTCCGACTCTCCGTGGCGGATAAGGACGAGTTGGATCGTCTGCCGGTCTGTCTGGTTTGCCATAGGGGCCTCCTTAATGTGGCACGGCATGCGTGCCGTTTGTTTGACGCCGCAAAGGATACCCGTTTTAGGCTAAAAAGTTAATCAAAGCTAACAAAATTGTTGTATTTGAATAGGATGGTGAAAGGGGGGTTACCGAAATGTCTTGATCTGTAACATCTAGGCGCCAAAATTGGGTCTTCCTGTTACAGATCGAGATGTTTGAAGCGGCGAGCTTACAGGCCGAACTTGGGGCCTATGTTGTCGCCCTTGAGGTCGGTGGTGTCCACTCGCAGGGCGCGCGTTACGCGATTGTTTCGAAACGGGCGGGAAACACAACGGGCCGGCTATGCTCCTAGTATGCCTAGTCAACTGACTGTCTAAATATCTAGGGGAGGATCGCGATGCAGGCAGATTCCGCTCAGCAGCAGGGCCTTTATCGCCCCGAATTCGACCACGACGCATGTGGCATCGGCGCGCTTGCCGATATCAACGGTGAGCGCCATCACCAGATTCTGGACGATGCGCTGTCCATTCTGGTCAACTTGGAGCACCGCGGCGGCACGGGACTCGAGAAGAACACTGGCGACGGCGCTGGCATCCTGTTCCAGGTTCCGCATCACTTTTTCCGTAAAGAGGCTCAAAAGTGCGGCCAGATTCTGCCGGCAGAGGGCGACTATGGCGTGGCCATGCTGTTCTTTCCGCAGGACGACAAGGGCGTAGAGGATGCCCGCCGCGTGTTTGAGGAGGGCTGCGCCGAGGCCGACGTGCCGCTGCTCTTTTGGCGCGAGGTGCCGGTCGACCCGCACGACCTGGGCGAGACGGCCCGCGCCTGCATGCCCACTATCCTGCAGGCCTTCCTGGGCCGTCCGGACGACACGCCCGCCGGCGATGCCTTCGAGCGCCGCCTGTACGTGTGCCGCCGCACCATCGAAAAGAAGGCCGACGCCGAGTTTGCCCTGCGCGACAAGATCTTCTACGTGTGCTCCATGAGCTCGCGCACCATCGTGTACAAGGGCATGTTGGTCGCCACGCAGATGCGCCGCTTCTTCATCGACCTCAACGACGCCGCCGTCAAGACGGCCGTGGCGCTCGTCCACTCGCGCTACTCCACCAACACCACGCCCAGCTGGGAGCGCGCGCACCCCAACCGCTTTATCATCCACAACGGCGAGATCAATACCCTCAAGGGCAACGTCAACTGGATCCGCGCCCGCGAGCCCAACCTGTACAGCCCCGTGCTGCAGCATGATCTTGAGCGCGTGATGCCCATCATCAACCGCGAGGGTTCCGACTCCGCGATTCTGGACAACGTGCTCGAGTTTTTGGTTATGAACGGTCGCCCGCTTACGCGTGCCGCGTCCATGTTGCTGCCCGAGCCGTGGGACCATAACGACAGCCTGAGTGAGGAGCGCCGCGCCTACGACGCTTACCAGTCCATGCTCATGGAGCCGTGGGACGGCCCTGCCGCCATCGCCTTTACCGACGGCCGTACCCTGGGTGCTGCTCTCGACCGCAACGGCCTGCGTCCCGCCCGCTACTATGTGACGCGCGACGGTCGCTTTATGCTGGCAAGCGAGGTGGGTACCATCGAGGTAAGCCCCGAGAACATCCTGACGAGCGGCTGTCTGGGGCCGGGCCAGATGCTCGAGGTCGATTTTGCCCGCGGCCGCGTCATCTACAACGACGAGCTGCGCGCCCGCTATGCCAAGGAAAAGCCTTACCGCGACTGGATTGCCGAGGAGACGCTGACCGTTGACGCGCTTGATGAGCCCGTTGCGACAACGCCCGCCGAGGACGCCGAGGTACCCGTCGCCGTGCGTATGGCCAAGCTCGGCTACCACTGGGATGACGTTGACGAGGTCGTGCGTCCCATGGCCCAGCAGGGCAAGGCGCCGCTCGCCTCGATGGGCATCGACGCGCCGCTGGCTTGCCTGTCCAAGAAGACGCGCTCGTTCTTTGACTACTTCTATCAACTATTCGCTCAGGTCACGAACCCGCCGATCGATGCCCTTCGCGAGCATATGGTGACTTCGACCACGCTCTATCTGGGCAACCACGGCAACCTGCTCGAGGATTCCCGCACGGCCTGCCAGCTGGTGCGCTTGGAGCGCCCGTTGCTCAACGAGGAAGAGTTTGACCGCATCTGCGCCATCGACCGCGTGGGCTTTAAGACTCGCCGCTTCCGTGCCGTCTACCGCCGCGACGCCGGCGAGGGCGCACTGCAGGCTGCGCTCAAGCAGCTTGCCGAGGACGTTGAGGCTGCGGTCCGCGACGGCGTGAACATCGTGGTGTTGAGCGATCGTGCCGCTGCGGGCGAGGTGCCCGTGCCGTCGCTGCTCGCTGTGGGCTGCGTGCACAACCACCTGATCCGCGCCGGCGTGCGTACCTTTGCCGACATCGTGGTGGAGTGCGGCGACGCCGTGTCCCCGCATGACTTTGCGGCACTGGTGGGCTACTCTGCGAGTGGCATCTATCCGTACAACGCACATGCGTGCATCCGAGATCTGGCTGCACGCGGCGACCTGGACGTGACGGCCGAGCAGGGCATCGCCAACTACAACAAGGCTGCGACGGCGGGCATCGTCTCCATCATGTCCAAGATGGGCATCTCCACGGTGCAGAGCTACCACTCTGCGCAGATCTTCGAGGCCGTGGGCTTTACGCCGGAGTTCGTCAACGCGTACTTCGCCGGCACGGTGAGCCGTGTGGGCGGTATGGGCGTCGAAGATGTCGAGCGCGAGCAGAATGAGCGCTATGACGCCGCGCTCGCCATCCTTAAGAGTCCGGCTCCCGATCAGCTGCCCACACTGGGCCTGACCAAGTGGCGCCCGCTCGGCGGCGAGGATCACCTCATCGATCCGCAGACTGTCTACTTGCTGCGGACCGCCTGCCGTGAGGACAGCTACGACACCTTTAAGGAGTACAGCGCCCGCCTGCACCGCACCGGCCGTGCCGTGCGCCTGCGCGACCTGCTGGACTTTGATGCCAGCGGTCGCACTCCGGTGGCACTCGACGAGGTGGAGCCCGCGCTCAACATCGTCCGCCGCTTTAACACCGGCGCCATGTCGTACGGCTCCATCAGCAAAGAGGCGCACGAGTGCATGGCTATCGCCATGAACCGCCTGCATGGCCGTTCCAACTCGGGCGAGGGCGGCGAGGACCCGCGTCGCGAGACCCCGCTGGCCAACGGCGACTCCAAGAACTCCGCGATCAAGCAGGTGGCAAGCGCGCGCTTTGGCGTGACGAGCCGCTACCTGTGCAGCGCCTTCGAGATTCAGATTAAGATGGCCCAGGGCGCCAAGCCCGGCGAGGGCGGCCACCTGCCCGGCAAGAAGGTCTACCCCTGGATCGCCGAGGTCCGTCAGTCCACGCCCGGCATCGGCCTGATCTCGCCTCCGCCGCACCACGACATCTACTCCATCGAGGACCTGGCAGAGCTGATCTTTGACCTTAAGAACGCCAACCCCGGCGCGCGCGTGTCGGTCAAGCTGGTCAGCGAGGCCGGCGTCGGCACCATTGCTACCGGCGTGGCCAAGGGTGCCGCCGACAAGATTTTGATCAGCGGCCATAACGGCGGCTCGGGTGCCGCGGCGCGCGATTCCATTTGGCACGCCGGTCTGCCGTTGGAGCTCGGCCTTGCCGAGGCCCAGCAGACGTTGCTGCAAAACGGCCTGCGCTCCCGCGTGGTGCTCGAGGCCGACGGCAAGCTCATGGACGGCACCGATGTTGCCGTCGCCTGCTTGCTGGGCGCCGAGGAGTTTGGCTTTGCAACCATGCCGCTCATCTCCATGGGCTGCCTCATGCAGCGCGACTGCCAGCAGGATACCTGCCCGGCCGGCATCGCGACGCAAAACTGCCGTCTGCGTCACGGCTTCCGCGGTAAGCCCGAGCACGTTGAGCACTTTATGCTCTTTGTTGCCGAGCAGCTGCGCGAGGTCATGGCGACCCTGGGCTTCCGCACCGTCGACGAGATGGTCGGCCATCCCGAGTGCCTGCGCCAGATCGAGGTGCCGGGCAACCGCAAGGCCAACCTGCTCGATCTGTCGCCCGTGCTGGCGAGCGCGACCTGCGAGTTCGGTGCCCATATCCCGGGTGCCGACGGTCGCCACTTCCTCCCGCAGATGGCCGCGGACAGCGAGCTCGACAAGACGCTCGACTCCACGTTGTTCGTGCCCTATACGGCCGATGCCCGTGCGCACCTGCGTCCGATTCGCTTCCGCGCCGATATCGCCAACGTCAACCGCTGCGTGGGCACCATCCTGGGCAACGCGGTGACCAAGGCACATCCCGAGGGCCTGCCCGCCGGCTCCATCACCATCGATTGCGATGGTTCGGCCGGTCAGAGCTTTGGCGCCTTCCTGCCGCGCGGCATTACGCTCAACGTGTGCGGCGACGCCAACGACTACTTTGGCAAGGGCCTTTCGGGTGGCGAGGTGTCGGTGCGCCCCAACCCGCATGCGACCTACAAGTTCGACGAGAACATCATCGTGGGCAACGTTGCGTTCTTTGGCGCCACGAGCGGCCGCGGCTTCATTAACGGTCTTGCCGGCCAGCGTTTTGCCGTGCGCAACTCCGGCGCCACCGTGGTAGTCGAGGGCTGCGGCAACCATGGCTGCGAGTACATGACGGGCGGTCTGGCGCTCATCCTGGGCGAGGTCGGGCAGAACTTCGCCGCCGGCATGACGGGTGGCGTGGCCTATGTCTTTGACCAGTACGGTACGCTCGATGCCCGTGTGAACCACGAGAGCGTTGAGCTCAAGGCCCCGACGGCCGGCGAGCTGGCGCAGATTCGAGAACTCATCCAGGAGCACGTGGACGCGACGCAGAGCCCGCGCGGCATTAAGCTGCTCTACAGCTTTGAGACGATGAGCAAGCACTTTGTGAAGGTCATTCCGACCGAGTACGAGCGCGTGCTGGCGATTGTCGCTGCGGGCGAGGCTGCCGGCAAGACGCATGCGCAGGCAGAGGAGCTGGCGTTTGACATTGTGACCGGTCGCGCGAGCGCCGCGGATGTCGCTCGCTTTGATGTCGCGGGCGGTGCCGCGGACGCTGCGTCCGTGGCTGCCAGCTCTGTTGCTTCGACCAAGAAGGAGGCGTAAGTGCCATGGGTAAGCCCGGTGCTTTTCTTGATATCGATCGCGTGACCCACGAGCTTCGCCCCGTGGAGGAGCGCAGCCATGATTTTGACCCGCTGTACGTGGAGCTCGATGACGACGCGCGCCGTGCCCAGGCGAGCCGCTGCATGATGTGCGGCGTGGCGTTTTGCCAGATGGGCGCGAGCTTTGGCAAGGCGCGCCCGAGCGGCTGTCCGCTGCACAACCTGATTCCCGAGTGGAATGAGCTGGTGTACCGCGGCCGTTGGGACGAGGCTGCCGAGCGCCTGTCGCTCACCTCGCCCATGCCCGAGTTTACGAGCCGTGTGTGCCCGGCGCTGTGCGAGGCCGCGTGCAACTTGGGATCGGTCGACGGCCAGCCCACGACGATTCACGATAACGAGCGCGCAATCAGCGACCACGAATGGGCAAACGGTGGCCCGCGTCGCTTTGAGCCGGCGGGGGAGGACGCGCCCTCGGTCGCCGTGGTTGGTTCTGGCCCGGCTGGCCTGGTGGCTGCATGGGAGCTTGCGCGTCGCGGTGCCCGCGTGACGGTGTTTGAGCGTGACGTCCGCCCGGGCGGCCTGCTCATGTACGGCATTCCCAACATGAAGCTCGAGAAGTCTGTGGTCGAGCGTCGCGTGGCGCTCATGCGCGAGCTGGGTATCGTCTTTGAGCTGGGCACTGACGCTACGAACCCTGCGGTGGCGGCCAAGCTCAATGGTTTTGACGCTGTCGTGGTGGCAGCTGGTGCCCGTGCCCCGCGCGGGCTTTCGGCTGCGAACATTGACGCTCCCGGCGTGGTGTATGCCGTGGACTACCTGACGGCTTCGACCGTCTCGGTGCTCGATGGCGGCGAGCCCGCAGTGAACGCGCGCGGCCTGGACGTTGTGGTCATTGGCGGCGGCGATACCGGCAACGACTGCGTGGGTACCGCGGTGCGCCAGGGCGCGCGCAGCGTGCGCCAGTTTGAGTTTTTGCCGGCCGCGCCTGATGCGCGCGCAGCGAGCAACCCCTGGCCGCAGTGGCCCAACGTTAAGAAGACCGATTACGGCCAGCAGGAGGCTATCGCTGCCATGGGCGGCGAGATGCGTGCCTGGGGCGTGGATACGCTCGAGGTGCTGCTGGACAAGAAGGGCGCGGCAGCGGGCCTGCGCGTGGTCGATCTGGATTGGTCGGCCGGCAAGCCCGAACGCATCGCGGGCTCCGAGCACGAGGTGCCGGCCCAGCTGGTGCTCATCGCCTGTGGCTTTACGGGTCCGGAGCGCAGCGTGTTCGAAGCTGTCGGCGTACCTGTTGCCACGGCGGGCCGCCCGCTGCCTGTGATGGTCGCCGAGGGCTCGCATCTTGCGGCGCGTGTCGACGGCGTCGCCGCAGATGCCGCGCCGGTGTATGTGGCCGGCGACGCCCGCAACGGCAGCTCGCTCGTAGTGAGCGCCATGGCCGACGCCCTGGCCTGCGCTGCCGAAGCCGCCGCGGCGCTGGAGCTGTAAGGCGGCTGTCCACAGCTGAATCGTCAAGGGCTGTCCCCAACGGCCGGCCCAAAAGGAACGTCCCCAAGTGCCGGCAGCTGGGGGCGTTCCTTATGTGCCGGCATTCGGGGACACTCCTTGCGGGTTTGCGGGCGACTTTGTCATTTGTCGACGTACAAGTATTCATTCGTCGACGTTTGCGACTGTGGTGCTCTGCTGTTTCTGTGGTGGCAGCGGGCATCTGGCTCAAAATGGCGGGTCAGCTGTCTATATCTACCTGCCGTTTCTTTGCGGTGCGCATTTTCGGTCAAGCATCCCGTCAAGTGTTTGGTCGGCAGTTGGTTTGCAGCCGGAGGCCTATTTTGTCCGTGCTGACAGTGGCTGCCCACCCTCCTCGTAAGCTCAAATTGAGGTTCATCAGTTTGAGGAGGATGCCGTGACTGACCACGTTTTAGACCGAGCGCAGCTAGCCGAAGCCGTCGGCAACGATATTGCCGACATGGCCCATTTTTGGATGCTGCGGAAGTTCCAGTTTTTGGAGCCGGCGCGCGAACAGTTCGAGATCATTGTCGACCCGTGGCTCAGCTATTGCACCGAGCCTTCGCAAAACGAAATCATGGCCTACAACATGGCATTTACCGATTGGCTGCTCTTCGAGCGCCCCTATCGCCATGGCAAGACGCTGCTCGAGCTGTATGTTGAAGAGCCGCCGACATCGCTTTCGCCTGCCGCGCTCAAGCGGCTCGAGCAGGTACGCGACACGCAGTATTTCTCGCGCTTTGGCATTTTGGACAAGGATCCTGCGACTGGTATGGTCGCGCTGAAGGACACGCGCGCCGACCGTCGCTTTGATGTCTACGACCCGCATATCGTGCAAAAGGAGCATTGGAGCGACGGAGCGATTGCGGTGCGCCTCGCCTGCGTCGACGATGTCTGGCTGACGGCGGGACAGCTCTATCTGTACGACATCGCGCGCCTGAGTGACACGGCAGTCGATGGGCCGGGTGCGGTGCATCCGGAGGACCTGCAGGATGGCTTTGACACCTCGTGCATCAGTTTCTTCTTGCGCCTGGTCCGCGACATCATGGGCGCCCGGGGGCGGTACGTAAAGTCGCTCAACATCTACGAGCAGGAGTGGAAGTAGGGGATGGGCAGCTGTCGCCTGCCTTGCCCTCTGTCTTTATGTCTCGATCTGTAACGTTTAGGGACCTGGAGAACGTCTACCTGTTACAGGTCAAGACGTTTGGCACCTGGTTGGGGGGGATGTCTCAATCTGTAACATCTAGCGGCCAAAAGTTGGTCTTCCTGTTACAGATCGAGACGTTTGTCGGCGGCGGCAACGGTGACGATGGTCCAGTTGTCCGATGTGGTGATGGAAGTGTCTAATACCGTTTTCAAACACAAGCATACGACTCGCAACACGTTGGCGCGGAGCAGGATGCTCGCGCGGCTCACGGAGGCGACCGAGCAAGGTGCACTGCTCGCAACGCATGACAATGCCGAGCTCATGTGGCTGCGACGCCATGTCGGAACCGACGATATCGCGGAGCCCGAGTCGTATCTGTTCTGTTTTCAACATGATTGGGATACGTTGACACCGGCGGAGCGAGCGCTGCGTACCATCAAAGGGCTTGCAGAGTTTCATCCCGATTGGGCGTTTTGGGGTTATGACGCGGCACTTTTGTGGGGTTTGGAGGTGCCGAATGATCTGCTTGGGCCACGATATCTTGTTAAGACAGGTTGCTCGGTGACGTTGAGCAGCGGCTGCAGGTTGTTGCGTCCGCAGATGGCGGGCACGCTCGAGCGTGTTGATGGCGTGCGGGTGACGTCGTTTTGGCGCACGGTGAAGGATTGTCTGCTGCGTGCGCCGTTTTCGTATGGTCTGGCGATCGCCGATTCTGCGCTGCGGGCGAAGGGCATATCGCGCGACGACCTCTGCGAACGGCTCCAGGCCGATTGCGAGGGCAGACGCGGGTATCGCAGAGCTCAGGTGATTGCGTCGCATGCGGACGGGCTGTCCGAAAACGGTGGCGAGTCTCGGTTCCGGGCGTTCTTTATTGCATACGGTTTTCCGGTGCCAGAGTTGCAGGTGGAGTTTCGTGACCCGCTTGATTCGAGCCAAGTGTTTCGCGTTGATTATTTCTGGAGGCTCGAGGACGGGACGTGCGTGATTGGCGAGCTCGATGGAAAGGGAAAGTATGCCTTACAGAACGACGAGGGTCGGGAGTCGGTCGACCCATTCGTGGCAGAACGTCAGCGAGAGTCTCATCTGACGATGCTCGGACATAAGGTGCTGAGGTTTACGTTTGATGAGCTCAAGAACCCAGGGAAGCTGGCTGAAAAGATGAGGCTGGCGGGTATTTCGCAGCGGGCCGATTTGGCTGAGGGATGGAAGCGTCAGTGGTATGGGTGCTAAGGGGTGCAACTGACGCGAATGTGGTTGTTTCTGCCGAGTTTGTCTCGATCTGTAACAACAAGGGGCCGTTTGGCCTCGTAGCTGTTACAGATCGAGACAGAAGGTTGGCTGCCGCTAAAAGATCTCAATCTGTAACATCTCGAGGCCGAAAACCTGTCTACTTGTTACAGATTTAGATGTTTGACGACAGGGCTGGAGAATATCTTAATCTGTAACATCTAACGGCCAAAAACCGCTCTAACTGTTACAGATCGAGACAAAGGTTGGACGCGGTGCCGAAAGATCTCGATCTGTAACATCTGGCTGCTAAAACCCGGTCTACCTGTTACAGATCTAGACATTTTCCTGATGTCGCTGGGGTGGGACTGCAACGCATTTCGTTCCCCGCATCTCCTTCTTGCTCCGTTAACCGATATGTCCGCAGCAATTCCGCCGCGCTAGGTAATAATGGACAAATGTTCAAGTTAATCGTGAGGGAGGAGCTCGATATGGCGTCTGCCGATCGTTCTACGTTGTTTATCAATGCGACCATTCTGGATGGTTCGGAGCATATGGAGCCGCAACCCGATATGGCCGTGGCCGTTGAGCGCGGTGTCATCACATGGATGGGGCCGAGTGCTGTGGCGCAGGCGCCCGCGGGTGCCGAGGTTATCGACCTGGGTGGTGCGTATCTCATGCCCGGTCTCATCAATATGCACGTGCACCTGTGCGGCTCGGGCAAGCCTGTCTCGGCCGGCGATGCGGGCGCGCTGATGAAGAAGCTCGATAATCCCGTGGGCCGCACCATCGTCCGCCGCATCCTCAAAGGCAGTGCCCAGCAGCAGCTAGCAAGCGGCGTGACCACGGTGCGCGGCGCGGGCGACCCGCTGTTTGCCGATCTGGCCGTGCGCGATGCTATCGATGCCGGCAAGTATCAGGGTCCTCGCCTGGTGGCGCCGGGAACGGGCATCACGGTGCCGGGCGGCCATGGTGCGGGCCTGTTCGCCCAGGTGGCCAACAGTCCCGCCGAGGCAGCCGAACAGGTGCGCGACCTGTATGCGCGTGGTGCCGACGTCATTAAGCTGTTCGTGACGGGCGGCGTGTTCGATGCGACCGAGGTGGGCGAGCCGGGCGTGCTGCGTATGCCAGTGGAGGTTGCCGCGGCGGCATGCAAGGCGGCGCACGATATGGGCCTTCCGGTTATGGCCCATGTCGAGAGTACCGAGGGCGTGAAGGCCGCGCTTGAGGCCGGCGTTGACACGATTGAGCACGGCGCTCCGTTGACACCCGAAATCTTGGAGCTGTACCGTGGCGCCGCGGGCACGCAGCTCGAGGGGCGTGCTCCGAGTGTGACCTGCACTATCAGCCCGGCGCTGCCGTTTGTATTGCTCGACCCGGAAAAGACCCATTCTACCGATACGCAAAAGAAGAACGGCGACATCGTGTGTTCGGGCATCATCGAGAGCGCCCGCGCCGCACTGGAAGCTGGCGTTAAGGTGGGCCTGGGTACGGACTCGAGCTGCCCGTTCGTGACGCAGTACGACATGTGGCGCGAGGTTGCCTATTTTGCCAAGTATGTCGGCGTGAGCAACGCCTTCGCGCTGCATACGGCTACGCAGGTCAATGCCGAGCTCCTGGGGCTGGGCGGCGAGACCGGTACGATCGAGTGCGGCAAGGCCGCCGATATCCTGGTGACGCGCAAGAATCCGCTCGATGACCTGTGCGCTCTGCGTGAGCCGATACATGTGATGTGTCGCGGTGATCTGGTACGCAAGCTCAAGGTAAAGCGTATTCCCGAGGTGGACGCCGAGCTCGACGCGATTATGGCCATGCCGGCCGAGGCGCTGGCCGAGGAGCTCGCCCGCGACGGTGTGGCATAGGTGTGACAAAGGTGTAGCTCCGTTGCCACATACAAAAAGCCGAGGTCTCAACACGAGGCCTCGGCTTTTTTATCGAACAAATACTTAAGATTTGGGACAAACAAACCTGATTAATTTGTCCCGCGTGCGGGCGCTAAGAGCGGGTTTCCATCTTGGCGTGGCACTTGGGGCAGGTGACGCGGATCTTGCCTTTGCCCTTGGGGACGGAGAGCATCTGGCCGCAGTTGGGGCACTTGAGGTATGCCGTGGTTTTGCGGCCCTTCCACATCTTCTTGGCCGTGCGCTTGGCACGCTCAAAGTCTTCCTTGCTGGTACCGGCCGTGCGCGAGGCGTTGGCAGCCGCGGCGCCGCTACCCAAGCTCGCTACGAACTTGCCCAGGCCGGGGACGTTAGCGGTCGCGGCGACAAAGGCCGCGTTTTCCTTGCGGCGCGCGTCGATGTTTTTGGACAGGCCGCGCAGCACGCCGAGTACGATTACGGCGATGGCGATCCAGCTGAGCCACTGGATGTGAGCCATCGATCCGACCATCGCGAAAATAATTCCTATGAAGCCCAGCACGATGGTGAGCTCGTCGGCGCCGTTACGACCCTTCATAAAGTCATTCATGCGAATTGCCTTTCGTTCGATATGCTGCACGCCTTTATACCCCTTTTGGTGCATTGGGGACGGGTTAATCTGCACCAAGGTGGTGCAAACGTACCTGTCCCCGAACACCAAGACGGTGCAAAGAAGTTTGTTCCCAATGCACCAATTACTTGGCGAGCTTGTCGACGACGCGCTCTATCTCGGTGAGCTTGGCGGCTTTGAGCTCCTCGTCGCCCGATTCGATGGCCGACGCGACACAGCCCTCGATATGCGCCTTGAGCACGTCGGCGTTAATGCGGGCGATGAGTGCCTGCGTGGCCATGAGTTGCGTGGAGATATCGACGCAATAGCGATCCTCCTCGACCATCCGCAAGATGCCGTCAATCTGGCCGCGCGCCGTCTTGAGCATGCGGGTCACCGATTTGTGGTCTGCCATCATGGCGGGTCCTCGTTTCTGGTCGATCTTTCGGATGTCCCCGTCAGTTGCGGTGAAATACGGACCGTTCAAAGGCCTAGGGCGGCACAACAGTCCGTATTTCACCGCAACTTCTGAGGATTGAGTAGGCAGCGTCTGCTACGCGGCGGTCACCGAAAGGGCGTGGAACTTCTCGCCGGCGCCCTCGACGGCGGCAGTGAGCTGTTCAGCGGTCACGGTGTCGGCGCACTCCACCTGTACGGTCTGAGTCTCGTGATCGGCATCGGCGTCGGTCACGCCGACCACGTTGAGCAGCGCGGTCTCGACGGTGGCATCGCAATGGCCGCACATGAGGCCGGAAGTCTTGATTGTGTAACGCATGGATATTCCTCTCTGTTGTGTCGGCTTTCCCAGGCACCCGACCTTGACCTTCAAGCCGTCGCTCGCGTACCAAAGTACGCGTCGCCCCTCTTTCAGGTCAATCTCGGGCACCTGGAAAACCCGTTCTAAATGGACTTAATGGTGAGCTTATTTTGCCACTTTGGGTTTAAAGGATTTCAGGCGCAGGGCATTGGACACGACACATACGCTCGACAGGCTCATCGCCGCGGCGCCAAACATGGGCGAGAGCTGCCAACCGGTGAGGGGGAAGAACACGCCCGCCGCCAGCGGAATGCCGATGCCGTTGTAGAACAGCGCCCAGAACAGGTCCTGCTTGATGTTGCGAATTGTGGCGCGCGACAGCTCGATGGCACGGGCGACGTCCATGAGGTCGCTGCGCATGAGAACCACATCTGCCCCTTCTTTGGCGATGTCGGCGCCGGTACCGATGGCAAGGCCCACGTCGGCGCGCGCCAGGGCGGGGGAGTCGTTGATGCCGTCGCCCACCATGGCGACCTTGCTGCCCGCATCCTGCAGCTCGCGCACGTGGCGTTCCTTGTCGGCGGGGAGGACGTCGGCGATGACCTGCTCGCTGCTCAGTCCCACGCGGCGGGCGATCGCTTCGGCTGTCGCGCGGTTGTCGCCGGTGAGCATGCGCACGTCGACGCCAAGCGAGCGCAGTGCGGCGATGGCCCCGGCGCTCGTCTCCTTGACCTCGTCCGCCACGGCGATGGTGCCGACAAGCTCGCTGTTCTTGGCAAAGAACAGCGGCGTCTTGCCCTCGGCCGCGAACTGTTCGGCAAGGCCGGCGGGAACCTTCACGCCCAGCTCGTCCATCAGACGCACGTTGCCGGCGGCGATGACATTCTGCCCCTCGCGTGCCGTAACGCCTCGCCCGGGCACGGCGGCAAAGTCCTCGACCATGCGTGCGACGATTCCGCGCGCCTCGCACTCGGCCATAATCGCCTCGGCCAGCGGGTGCTCGCTTGAGCGCTCCAGCGCAGCGGCCAGCTTGAGCAGCGCCTTTTCGCTCATGGCGGGCGATCCGTCGGCACGCGTGGCTACCACGATATCGGTCACGGCAGGCTTGCCGCGAGTGACCGTTCCCGTCTTATCGAGCACCACGGTGCCCACGCTGCGCAGATTCTCCAGCGCCTCGGCGCTCTTGAACAGAATGCCCATCTCGGCGCCCTTGCCGGTGCCGACCATAATGGCGACGGGCGTGGCCAGACCCAATGCGCACGGACAGCTGATCATCAGTACGGCCACGGCGGAGGTGAGCGCCTCGTTTATGCTGCCGGTCAGTGCCATCCACGCCGCAAAGGTCACAGCCGAGATCACGAACACCACGGGCACGAACACGCCGGCGACTTTGTCGGCCATGCGGGCGATAGGCGCCTTGGTGGCGTTGGCGTCCTCGACGAGCTGGATAATCTTGGCGAGCGACGTGTCGGCGCCCACGCGTGTGGCACGGAAGGTAAACGAGCCGGTGCGGTTGACAGTGGCGGCGTTGACGGTGTCGCCGGCGGTCTTTTCCACGGGGATGGACTCGCCGGTGAGCGCGCTCTCGTCCACGGCCGAGCTGCCCTCGAGCACCACGCCATCGACAGGGATGGACTCGCCGGGGCGCACACGCAGCACCTGGCCGGGCAGAATGGTATCGACGTCGACGGTGGCCTCGCTGCCGTCCTCTGCCACGACGGTCGCGGTCTTGGGTGCTAAGTCGATGAGCGCCTCGATAGCGCCGCCGGTCTTGGACTTGCTGCGCGTCTCGAGGTATTTGCCCACGGTGACGAGCGACAGGATCGTGCCGGCGCTCTCAAAATACAGGTTGTCCATGCCCGTCATCATGGCCTCGTGGATCTGACCTGCGGCTAGCTGGTCGGCCATGATGAACATGGCGTAGAGCGACCAGGCAATGGAAGCGGTGGCGCCCACGGCGATGAGCGCGTCCATGGTGGGTGCGCCGTGTACGAGCGACTTGAAGCCGTTGATAAAGTACGCGTCGTTGACGTAGACGATGGGGATGAGCAAGACGAGCTCGGTGAGCGCCAACGTCATGCTGTGGGTGTGGTCGGTGAAGACGCTGGGCAGCGGCCAGCCAAGCATGTGTCCCATGCCTATGTAGAACAGCGGGATGAGGAAGATGATCGAGATGATGAGGCGGGTGCGCATGGCGGAGGCGACGGCCTCCAGCTTTTTGGTGGGCGACTCCATATGGGCGGCGCCGGACCTGGCTTGCGCGCTGCCGTTGGGGGCGGTTTCGGTGCCCGTACTGACGGGCGAGGCCGAGTAACCCGCGCGATCGACAGCGGTGCAGATGTCGTCGGGGGAGACCTGCGCGGGGTCATAGTCCACCAGCATGGAGCCGGCGAGCAGGTTGACGGCGACGCTTTGGACGCCGTCGAGCTTGCTGACGGCGCGGTCCACGTGCGCCTGGCAAGCGGCGCATGTCATGCCGCCCACGTCGAACGTATCTTGAGCCATGGCTTCTCCTTTCTGTAGTTCGGTGTTGGAATTGTTAACCCGCAGATACTATACACCCATACCCCCAGGGGGTGTCTAGTAATAGTTGGAATGTATGACTTTTCATTACAGATGAGGGTGGCGGCTCGATCAATGGTCGCCTCTGCCAAACATCTCAATCTGTAACGTCTGGACCGGTTTTTGAACCATAGCTGTTACAGATTTAGACAAACATTTCAGCCGAAAACTAACGTCTCGATCTGTAACAACTAGACCCCGTTTTACCGAGTATTTGTTACAGACCAAGATAAACAGTTGGCGGGAAACTCAATGTCTCAATCTGTAACATCTAGCAGCAAATATGACCTCTAACTGTTACAAATCGAGACAGGCCGTCCGCGGTCAACTCAAATGTCTTGATCTGTAACATCTAGAGAGGTTTTTGACCCCTTACTGTTACAGATTGAGATGTTGTCTCGCGGGGCTGGGGTTTGTCTCGTTCTGTAACATCTAGACTTGTATCTGCCGAGCTAGTGTTACAGATCGAGACAATTGCCGGGGAGGGGTTCCGTTACGGCAAGACACCCGCTCCCTAGAGGCAGAACCCGGGGATCACGCAGGTCCGTTTGTCGGGTTTGCTTGCGGGCGTGGCGTACATAAAGGCGTCGCCGTCGTGGCCCACACGGTTCATGTAGAGCGTGCCTTCGCTCTCCGATGTGTCGGGACTCACCGTGCGCTCCCACCAACAGGTGTCTTTGCCCTTCCACTGGCGAACCATCGTCTCGTTCGTGGAATACGGACTCACTTTAAGCTCGCGGAACAGTTGGTACTCCTTGCCCTCGCCGTTGTAGATGTCGGCCAAAAAGTGATAGCCCTCGGCAAACGAATAGGGCGGTTGCGTACCGCACAGCTCGACCATGGCGGGCAGCCAAAGGGTTGCGGACAACTCGCTCAGACACGATGCGCTTCTGGCGGCGCCAACGTTATTCGAGATCTTTTTGACAGACTTGATGAGCACGCGCAACTCGTTGGGCAGCAGCTCAAGGCCGTCGTTGTCGAGCCATTCCCGCAGCTCGCAATCTGCCCAGCCGGCGCTCAATGGTTGGGCCGCGGCGTCGCGTTCGGCAATGCCGGCATCGAACATAAACGTCAGTCCGGCCTTGCCCGTCCCGTCCAGAAGCTCGTCGTGGCGGATGCCCACGAGTTGTGCGCCGACCTCCAGCCCGTTGGTGAGCGTGACGCGCTTGGTGCACGGATAGGGGATATGCCCATCGGCATCGAGCAGATGATAGCGCTTGGCAATCTCGCGTGCCTCGCTACGGGTCCCGGCGGCCTTAATCATGAGCGAAATTTCCTGCAGCTGAGCCCAGGTGTAGTCGTCAAGCGAGCTGCGGATACCGTCCAGGTAGTCGGGGATGCCAAAGCCACGGGTCGCCGCGCCAATGACGCCGAGCCCCGCAACGACTGCAACGACGCCGCCGATAATAAAGCGACGGCGGGTCATGGCATCGTGACAGGCCTGCTCCAGGATCTCTCGTGCGCGCTCGCCGGCGACGTCGACCTTAAGGTGCGTACCGGAGTCGATGTCGATTACGGCGTCATTGCCCGCGCCCTCGCAGCCCTCAGATTCTGCAGCGGGGAGGTATGCCGAGAGCGCCTCGAGCATCTGCTGCTCGGTGGGGCGATCGCCCTGTTCAACCGAGATACCTTTCATGATGATCTGGACGAGTGCCTCGTCGTCATTGCATCGCGGCTCGAGCGGTGCCGGCTTGGTCTTGGTCTTTATGAGGCAGAACGAGCCGGTTGCCGCGGCACCCGTCGACTCGACATCGAACGGTTTGCGACCGCTGTAGAGCTGGTACAGAATACTCGAAAGCGCATAGACGTCGATCGCGGGCGAGCGGCGAAGGGCCGCGATGCCTTCGATATCCTGCGTGAGCATCTCGGGCGCGGCGTATGCGGGCGTGGCAAAGCGCCAGATGTCGGCGCGCCGGGTGATCGTGTCGTCGCCGAGGGCCATGGTCGCGGAGCCCATGTCGATGAGGCAGGGGTCAAAGGAGCAATCGACGATCTGCTACTCGAGCGTTCGGCTGGTGGTGCGGAACATGATGTTGGCAGGCGACAGGTCGCGATGGACGACCGGATTCACGAGCCCCTGGGTCATCAAGAGCGCGCGAAGCACGGCGTTTCCGACGGCGGCGACCATCTGGGTGGTCAGCCCGCCCGAGGCGTCGCGCGGAAGCAGGGGCAGCGCCTGCTTGAGCGAGGTGCCCTCGACCCACTCCATGAGGATGAGCGGGTCATCCTCACACGATCCGTAGCCATAGACGCGCGGAAATCCGCGCAGGTGCGAGACGGTACACAGATGACGGTACTCCTCGAACAGAGCGGCGGTGTTGGCCAGGTGCGCGGCCGATTGCTCGGCGGAGCGGTCGAGGGCTTGGCCGGAAAGGATGGCGTTGTCCTTGAGTAGCTTGACGGCAAAGGCTTCGCCGCTCGTGTTGGTCGCGCGCAGTACGTGCCCGATGTTGCCGTTGTTGCGACGGGTCGTTTGAAGAATAAGCGTCATAAACCGACGCTTGGCGTCGTCCTCGGCGCTGGGGTTGACCGCCACGGCGGTATCGAACGTATCGAGACGGATGAGTTTGTCGCCATAGGCGCTATCGGTAGTATCCATGGCGTTCCTTTGTCTGGCATGGGTTGCCGCGCGTATACGTGGGCAGTGCGGATATCGATAAGGTACTATGATAGCCGCGCTGCCCACGTATACCGTTGAGTATTGTCGTTTACGACGCAGAAGGTAGAAGACGAAAGACGGGCGGCGACCGTCTTTCGATCGCCGTCCGCACTAGGTGTTGTGTGCCATGACGTTGTTGACGCCGACGATGCGCGACATCGGCGGCAGGCCCCCGCAGGCGCTGTGCGGCCTGCCCCAATTGCAGTTGACCCTTGTCCCGGGCAGCTATCGTGAGTTTATCTTCCGGCCTTTAACGCTTCTTTAGAAACGGCCTTCACCCTAGGAATTGCAAGTAAGTAATCCTTGGGATGGAGGCTCTCATGGCATACGTATTGGAGACGCGCGGGCTCACGAAGCGGTTCGGCCGCGGCAGCCGCGCGCAGATGGCGGTCGACGGCGTGAGCCTGCACGTGGGGGAGGGGCGCGTGTACGGCCTGCTCGGCCCCAACGGCGCGGGCAAGTCCACCACGCTCAAGATGGTCACGGGGATGCTGCGCCCCACCTCGGGGCAGATCCTGGTCGATGGCCATCCGTGGAGTCGAAACGACCTGTATTCCATCGGCTCGCTCATCGAGCAGCCGCCGCTCTACCCCAACCTCACGGCGCGCGAGAACCTGCTCGTGCGCACCACGTTGCTGGGCATCCCCGAGGGTCGCATCGCCGAGGTGCTCGAGACGGTTGACCTTAAAGACACCGGGTCCAAGCGCGCCGGGCGCTTCAGCCTGGGGATGAAGCAGCGGCTCGGCATCGCGATCGCGCTGCTCGCGAGCCCGCGGCTTCTCATCCTGGACGAGCCCACCAACGGGCTCGACCCCATCGGCATCGAGGAACTGCGCGGGCTCATCCGCAGCTTCCCCAAGCGCGGCATCACGGTCATCGTATCGAGCCATATCCTGGGTGAGGTGGAGCAGACGGCCGATGACATCGGCATCATTACGGGCGGCCGGCTCGCCTACCAGGCGCCGCTTCAGAGGGGCCAGGACCTCGAGGCCCTGTTCATGGACGTGTGCCGACGGACGGGGGTGGCCGCATGAGCCGGTCTGCTGCTGTGTCCGAGCGCGTCGAGAAGCCGGTGCCGCAGGCGGGATCAGCGCGCCGTCCCGGCCTCTTCCGCGCCCTGCGCTCCGAGGCGCTGAAGAGCTCCCACGGGGCGCCGGTCAAGGTCGCCATCGCGCTTGCGTTGCCGTTCCCGTTGCTCTTCGGCCCGCTCTCGGGGCGCTTCGGCATGAGTGCCGGGCTCTCGTTCTCGGCATGGAACTACTACTACGTGCTGCTCTTGCCCGTGGCGCTCACGCTCATCTCCGCGTGCGTGGCCAACTACGATGCGCGGCTGCGCGGCCACGTGCCGCTCTCCAGCCCGGCTCCGCTCGGACAGGCCTGGTGGGCGAAGGCGCTCTGGTGCCTCGCGCTCTCGGCGCTCTCGAACGCTTGCGTACTCGCCGTGTACCTCGTGGGTGCCGTCGTGAACCCGGGTGGGCCATCGGTTCCCGCGATGGCGGCCGCTGCGGTGACGAGCGTCATCGCGACGTCGTGGATGATTCCGGTGACGCTCTTCCTTGTCTGCCGGGTCGGCATGCTCGCTGGCGTACTGGGCCCGCTTGCGGTGCAGATCGGCGGGGGCTTCGCGTGGTCCGCGGTGGGAGGCCTGTGGTGGGCGCTTCCGCCGGCGGCCTCCGTCATCATGCCGAGCGCCTTCTTGCCTGTGCTGCCCACGGCCGAGCCGCTCTCGGCGTCGCCCGGGCTCGCGGCTGCGATCGGGTCCTTCGGGCCTGTTCAGGCGGCGGCGCTCGCGGTTTGCGCGGCGGCGTTCGTGCTGCTCACGTTCGTCGGTGCGGTCTGGTTCAGGGGATCGGAGGAACTGTGATGGGAAGCGGAAGGCATGTTGGCTCGAGCGTTGGCCAGACGTCCCGGATGTCCCTATGGCGCGCCGTGCTCTCGGAGTGCGTGCGGCTCAAGCGCTCCCCGTTGATCGCGCTGCACCTGGCGTGCGGCCTTATCGCCGGCGTTGCCTGCGGGGCATACTTCGGCGTGGCGCCGTGGGATCCGCGACTTGGAACGGACGCGTTCGTCCAGCTTATCGGCGCGCTCATGCCCCTCATGGTCGCGATCGTGTGCGGCCTGGATATCGACGGTGAGCGCGAGGCGTCCGGCCTTTCCAACCTGCTCGCGTTGCCGTCGAGGCGCATCGCCCTCGCCGCGCGCGTGCTCGTGCTGTGGCTGCTCGGCATCATTGCGATGGCGGTGGCGCTCGGGTCATTTGCCGGCGTGATCGGTGCCTTTGGGCGCGACGCGTTCTCGGCAGGGGTCTACGCCCGCGCCGCCGCGGGCATGGCGGCGGGCTCGCTCGTGCTCTACGTCGCGTCGGCCTGGCTCGCGCTCGCCCTCGGCAGAAACGCCGCCATCGGGGTCGGCGCGGCGGGCCTCGCCTGCGCCCTCTTCGCCGTGGGCGGCCTCGCGCACGGGCTTGTCACCGGCGAGCTCACCGCGGCCTCGTCGGGTGTGCTCGGCTACGTGCCGTTCGCCTGGGCGGAGCGGCTGGGGTCGCTGCTCGTGGAGCTTGGGCTTGCCACGGATACGGGTTTGCGCGCGGTGATATGGCAGCTTGAGGTGACTTCTGTCCTTGCCTTGGTGGTCACGGCGATTTGCCTTGTCGTCCTTCTCGTCTGGATTGGCTTCTTCGAAGAGGGGAGGAAGGGCGAGTGAGCTCGCGGGGGTGCCTGCCGTTCCGCTCGCCACGCGTCTGCCATCGTTCGATCTCGCACGGGTAACATGAACTAGGATGGAACGAGCAAATCCGCTATTGAGGGGGAGTGTGATGGCCCGCATCCTTGCGGTCGACGACGACCGCGCCATACTTCAGCTGCTCGAGCGGGCTCTCTCCCGCGACGGTCACAAGGTCGAGTGCGCCGACGACCCAACGACGGTCCCTGCGATGGATCTCTCTCGTTACGACCTTATCCTCACGGACGTGATGATGCCCGGTCTCGGTGGCTTCGAACTGGTCCGCCTCGTCCGGGGCCGCTTCGACGGGCCCATCATGTTCCTCACGGCCAAGGTCACCGAGGACGACGCGGTGCTGGGCCTCGGCCTCGGCGCCGACGACTACGTGCGCAAGCCCTTCGGCGTGGCGGAGCTGCGCGCGAAGGTGGCTGCGTCGCTCCGCCGCGAGCGCCGGGTGCGCCGGAGCGTGCTCGACCTCGGACGTGCACGCTTCGACCTCGGGGCGCGCGAGCTCAACGTGACAGCTCCCGACGGCTCGACCGGCGCGCCCGTCCCCCTCACGCCTACCGAATATGGCATCTGCGAGTTTCTCGCCAAGCATCCCGGTCGCGCCTACAGCCGGTCGCAGATTCGCGAGGCGGTGCGGGGCTGGGAGAGCGAGGCGGATGACGCGGCCGTCTCGGTCCACGTGGGCAAGGCGCGTGCCAAGCTCCGGGCTGCGGGCGTCGACCCCATCGCCACCGTGTGGGGTGTCGGATATAAGTGGGAGGCGGGGAGATGAGCCGTCTTCGCGGTTTGGACGGCCGCATTCGCGTCCCGCTTGCCCTCGTAGTCGGTCGCTACTTCGCCCTCGTCCTGTTCGGGGCGCTGCTGACCGTGGGCGGGCCCTGGGCACTGTTCTTCGGCGCGATGGCGCGCGGCGAGGTGCTCCCGGCGGACTGGGGCTCGACCCATGCGGACGAGACTGTCGGCGACATCGCTTCGGCGGGTCATCTTGATCCCGACTCGCTCTCCACCGCATACCGCGTGGCGCGGCTTTCGGCCGTGGGCAGCGTCCTCTTCTCGGACATGGGGGAGGAGGCACTCGCCAGCGCCCAGACGTCGGTCTCCTCCGCAGCTGCCGCCGGTGAGACGTCCGCCCGCCCCGGCCCCGACGTCTCGTCCGGCTCGTACGCGCGGGTGGCGGCCGTGAAGCTCGCCGATGGTACCTGGGCGGCAATCTCCTGGGACATGATGCCCCACTGGGCCGACCGCGCACGGGACGCGTCCTGGCCGAACCCCCAGGACCTCTGGCTCGCCTCGACCATCATCGGCACGGTTCTCATGGTCGTTCTCGTCGCCCTGCGCGCCGCGCGCGTGCTCACGCGCAAGATGGAGCCGCTCGTGGCGGCGGCGAACGCCGTTGCCGCCGACGACCTCGACAGGCCCGTCGGAACGAGCGACGTTGCCGAGGTCGACGACGTGCTCGCCGCGATGGAGCGCATGCGGGTCTCGCTTAAACGCTCGCTCGAGGAGCAGATGGCCTCCGAGGAGACCCGGCGCGAGCGCATGGAGACGCTCGCCCACGAGCTCAAGACCCCGCTCACCCTCATCCAGGGCAACGCCGAGCTCCTCGCCGCCGACCTCGAGGAGGGGCGGCTCCGGGGCGAGCAGGCCGACGAGGCCCGCGCCATCCTCGATGCCACCCACCGCCTGGACGCGGCCCTCATCGACATCATCGCCGCCTGGCGGGAGGACGAGCGGGACGGCGAGGGGCGGTCGGAACCCGATGCGGATTCGCGAGGCTAAGCTCCGAAGTGCGCAACAGTGAAATAGAACCGATTGACGGGGATGCCTGACTGCCCCAGCCGACTCTTCATCCATATCGGATGTGGGCGTGCGCAGCGAGGGGACTTTACACCCTTGTCTCTCCGTCTTACCATAGACGTACGTAAAAGCGTACGCTTTTGGGAAGGGAGGCCGCATGACTTCTATTACGGCAACGGCGGCACGCAAGGACCTGTACAACGTTATCGCGCGCGTCAACGAGGACTGCGCTCCGGTGGCCATCACGAACAGTCGCGGTAAGGGTGCCGTGCTCGTCGGAGAGGATGAGTGGGCCTCTATCGAGGAGACGCTCTATCTCATGGGTGTTCCCGGCGTTGCCGAGTCGATTGTTGCAGGGAAGGCGGAGCCGGTCGAGAATTGCGCCACCGAAGACGCGCTGGACTGGTAGCCATGTGGCTTGTCGTGTTCACCGAGCAGGCCCAGAAGGATGCAAAGCAGCTCAAGGCGGCGGGGCTTGCCGGCAAGGCGAAGGCGCTCGTCGCGGCAGTGCGGGAGGATCCCTTCAAGGTTCCTCCGCGCTATGAGGCCCTCGTTGGCAATCTATCTGGCCTCTACTCTCGCCGCATCAGCCTGCAACACCGCTTCGTTTACGAAGTAATCAAAGAGGAGATTGAGAGGGACGGCGCCCTCTATGAGGGTGCGGTCAAGGTCGTTCGCATGTGGACGCATTATGACGGGGTGCGATAACGGCTGGACGCTGTACGCGACCCTCATCGACATCATCTCCGCCTCTGAAACCCGCTGTCACCCTAAGGTGTCAACCGGCCCAGCGGCGCCGGCTCCGTGCCCCTTCCGCGAAAGAATGTAACCGCGCCGACAGAGACGGCGCGTACGAACGCATTCACAAGAAGGGGACACGATATGACTTCTCAGGTACTGGAACGTCCGGCGGGGACGGTCGAGGGGGCGCCGGCGCCGGCCGCCTCGGGCGAGTCCCTCGCCGTATCCACCCGCGGGCTCACCAAGCGCTACGGCGACGCGACGGTCGTGGACGACATGGACCTCGAGGTGCCCGAGGGCGCGGTCTACGGCTTCCTCGGCCCCAACGGGGCGGGCAAGTCCACCACGATGAAGATGCTGCTCGGGCTCGTGCACGCATCAGGCGGCGAGGCCGTCGTGCTCGGGCGGGAGATGACCCCGGACAACCGCCTCGAGGTGCTGCGCGAAGTGGGCTCGCTCATCGAGGCCCCCAGCTGCTACCCGCACCTCACGGCGCGCGAGAACCTCGAGATCGTGCGGCGCCTGCGCGGGCTGCCCGAGAGCTGCATCGACGAGGTCCTTTCGGTCGTGCGCCTGGACGACGCGAAGACGCAGCGGAAGCTCGTCGGACACTTCTCCCTCGGCATGAGGCAGCGCCTGGGCATCGCCGCCGCGCTCATGGGGCACCCAAGGCTGCTGCTCCTGGATGAGCCGACGAACGGCCTCGACCCCTCCGGCATCCACGAGATCCGCCAGCTCGTGCGCGAGATGCCGGGGCGCTTCGGCTGCACGGTCATCGTCTCCAGCCACCTGCTCTCCGAGATCGACCAGATGGCCGACCACGTGGGCATCATCAACAGGGGCCGCATGGTCTGGCAGGGGAGCATGGCCGACCTGCACGCCCGCGCGCGCCGATGGCTGGCGCTGCGCACCACGGACAACGCCGCGGCGGCGGGGGCGCTGCCGGGCGCGGTGGCCGACGGGGAGTGGCTGCGCATCAAGGCCGTGGACGACGCGACCGCCGGGCAGGTGACGCTCGGGCTCGCGAAGCGAGGCATCGGCGTCGTGCGGCTGGAGGAGCGCGCCGAGTCGCTGGAGGACATATTCCTTAAGCTCACGGGGATGGAGGCTACGCTGTAGCGGCTTCGCTGCGGCTTCCCCTGGTACCGCACCTTGCCCATCAAACCGTTGCTCGCGTACCAAAGTACGCGTCGCTCCTCTTTCGGGGCAATCTGCGGCACCAGGAAAACCCTTCGCATGGAACATCGCAGTTCACATTCTTCGACTGGAGGAAGACATATGCCATCTCAAGTTGTTGCATCGGACACCGGCCAGCCCGGCCTCGTCCAATCCGTCGCGCTCGAGTTCGCCAAGGCGCGCCGCAAGCACCTGTGGCTGGCGAGCCTGGGCCTGCTCGCGTTCCAGTTCGCCTGGCTCGTCGCGGGCGCCTCCAACACCGTGCGCCACAACCCTGACTTCGACGGCATCCTCTACATGCTGCCGCAGCTGAACGCCATCGTCCTGCCGCTGCTCTGCGCCATCGTGGCCTCCACCGTCACCGACGTGGAGAACCGGGCGAACATGTGGAAGCTGCTGCTCACCATGGAGGACGGCGGGCGCGTGGTCGCGGCCAAGTGGGCGGCGTGCCTCCTGATCCTCGCCGTGGTCGTGGGCGTCCAGACGGCGGGCGTCGCGGCGGTCGCGTACGGGATCGGGTTCCAACAGAACCTGCCGGGGCCGGCCCTGCTCGCCCGCTACGCCATCAGCACGTTCGTCGTGTGCGCCATGCTCATCACCATCGTGCAGGCGGTCTGCCTCGCCACCGCCAACCAGTTCGCGCCGATGATCGTGGGCGTGGGCCTGTGCTTCCTCGGGCTCTTCATCGCCTACCTGCCTCCGGTGTTCAGCTGGTTCGTGCCGAGCGCGTACTTCTTCGTGTGTCGCCTCGTCGACGGCGCCTACGACGCCTCGCAGCACATGAGGTTCTGGGCGGCGCCGTTCCCGGCCGCGGGGCTCGCCGTCTGCGTCGCCGTGACCGTCGCCGCGTTCATCGCCTCCAGGCGCGCCTTCGCCGCCCGCGAGCTGTAGGGAGGTTTGATCATGCTTGCATCCTGCATATCCGCCGAGTTCATCAAGATGCGCCGGGCGCCCGTCTGGGCCGCCTTCGCCGCGCTGCCCGCCGTCTCCGCGCTCATCGGGAGCGCCAACTACGTGGCCAACCTCGACCTCCTCACGCCCGGCTGGGAGAACCTCTGGACCCAGCACACCCTGTTCATCTGCTACTTCTTCCTCCCGGCGCTCATCGGCGCGGGCGCGAGCTACCTGTGGCGGCTCGAGCACATGGGCTCCAACTGGAACGAGCTCATGGTCGCCCCGGTGCCCGCGCGCGACGTGTTCGTCGCCAAGCTCGCGGTCCTCGCCCTCCTGGACCTCGTCGCGTTCGCGGCCATGACGGCGTTCTTCGTCGCGAGCGGCATCGTCCTGCACGTGCCCGGCGCCTTCCCGGTGGCGTCGTTCGCCGAGCAGGTGGTGCTGGGCTGGATTGGGAGCCTCGCCATCTGCGGCATACAGCTCGTCGTTTCCATGCTCGTGCGCAACTTCGCCGTGCCGGTGGGCGTCGGGCTGGGTGGCGGGATCTTGGGGATCATGGCGGCGATGGGCGGCCTTGGCTACGTCTTCCCGTACGCGCTCATGCAGTCCGGGATGAACAGCAACGCCCTCGTGGTGCTCGACGCGCCGCACATCGCCCAGATCGCCGTGTTGAGCGTCGTCTACGTGGCCTGCTCGGTCGCCTTCGCCTCGGCCTGGCTCCGCACGCGCGACGTCGTCGCGGCGAAGTAGCGCCCGGCGTGCTCGTACAATGTGGTGTCGGGATGTGAGGTGATGGGATTGGACGTGAGGCCATGCGGGCCGGGCCTTTCCGGCGCCGCCGCGCCGTTGGACGCGTGGGACGACGCGCCCCTTCTGCGGCTCGCCGCGCCCGTGCTCTGCGTGGCGTGGGAGGCGGCGATGTTCGCCCGCGTGGTGTTCGCGGGGGCGGACCCCTCGCTGTCGGCGCCCTCGTCCCAGGCCGCCCTGTTCGTCCTCATGGCCGTCGGCTGCGCGGCGCTGTTCCTGCGCTACCGCCTTCCGGTCGTCTCCGTGCTCTTCGAGTCGGTCGTTGGCCTGCTGGCCTCGGTGATGGGCGCGCTCGCGTACGTGTACTTCCTCCCGCTCGTCGCGCTCTACGCCTGCGTGGCCCGCGCGCCCCGGCGCGAGGCGGCCGCGGGCGGCGTCGCCGCCGTTGCGGCCGTCGCGCTCTCCGCCGTGGTCGACGGGTTCGCGGGTGCCTCCGCATCGCCCTCCCCCTCGCTTGCGATGACGCTCGCCGGCATCGGGTACCCGCTCATGCTGGTGCTCGGGGCGGCGCTGCTCTCGCGCTTCCGCTTGCAGCGCCTCCGGGAGGCGGAGGCGGCCGCCCGCGCCGAGGCGGAGCGCGACCGCGCGCTCGCCAAGAGCCGCATCGCCGCCGAGCTGCACGACTCCGTGGGACACGACCTCACGGCCATCGTCGCGCTCTCGGAGGGGCTCGCCGGCGCGACCGGGGACGAGCAGCTCGACCGGGCCATCGCGAGCATCAACGAGCTGGCGCGCTCGGGGCTCGCCGACACGCGCCGCGCCGTGCGGGCGCTGGCGGGCGAGGCGAGGAGCACGGCGGCGCCATCCGCTCTGCCGGGTTCCGCGCCCACCGAGAAGCCGGCCGAGCGGCATCGCTGGGACGAGATCGCCGCTCTTCTTGGGTCCGTCCGCGCCGCCGGCGTCACGGCCGCCCTCACGGAGACGGGCGTGCGCCCGGACGACCCCTCCCAGGCCGGCCTCGCCTTCCGCGTCTGCCGCGAGGGCGTCACGAACGCGCTGCGCCACGCCGCGGGGCTCTCGCGGCTCACGGTCTCGGTGGACCACGGCGGGGATGGCTCTGCCGACGTCGCAATCCGCGACGATGGAACCCCTGGCGAGGGGGCCGGGGGTCCGGGCACCGGCATGGGCCTCTCCCGCCTGCGCAGAGAGGTCGGGGAATCGGGCGGAACCCTCTCCGCCGGTCCGGTCGGCGAGGGCGGCTGGTGCCTCAAGGCGCATCTGCCGTCATTGGTGGGGGCCGGCGAAGGGGAGGGGGAGCCCGATGGCGACGAATAGCGGCATCGCGGGAGCGGCCGCGTCCGCGCGCATCCCCGTCATGATCGTCGACGACCAGCCCGAGACCCGCCTGGGCCTCGCGCTCATGGTGCGGCGCGACCCGGGCCTCGCCATCGTGCTCGAGGCGGAGGACGGCCGTCAGGCCATCGACCGCATCGAGCGGGCCGAGGAGCTCGGGCGCGACCTGCCTCGCGTCGTCCTCATGGACGTGCGCATGCCCGTCCTCGACGGCATCGACGCCACCGCCGCGATCACGCGCCGCTGGCCGGGCGTCCGCGTGCTCATGCTCACCACCTACGACGAGGACGACTTGGATTGGCAACACCTATTTGGACGATTCCGGGAGGGACAGCCCCGCCTTTCTGAACTCGACCGGCGACATGTAGCCCAGCGTCGAGTGGATCCTGAAGTTGTTGTACCAGTGCACGTAGTCCGAGAGCTTGGCTCGGAGCTCGCGCGTCGTGCCGAACGTCTCGCGGTGGACGAGCTCGGCCTTCAGTATCCTGTTGGTCGACTCGTCGACGGCGTTGTCGTAGGGGCAGCCCTTGGCCGACAGCGACCTCTCTATGCCGAAGGCCTCGAGCATCAGGTCGATCTCGGCGTTGTCGAACTCGCTGCCGCGGTCCGTGTGGAAGACCTCGATGTCCGAGATGGGGAAGGAGAGCGTCGCGAACGCCGACTTGACCAGCCGGGCGTCCTTCCTGGGCCCGGCGGAGTGGCCGACGATCTCCCTGTTGTAGAGGTCGACGAGCAGGCAGACGTAGTTCCACGAGGCCCCGACGCGCACATAGGTCAGGTCGCTGCATATATGGGTGCGCGGCGCCCTGCCGCCGAAGCCGCGCGCGACGACGTTCGGCACGTCGGCCTCGTTGACCGCCCCGGGGTGCACCTTGAACCTCTTCCTGGCGTATGCGCTGACCAGGCCGTTCTCCCTCATGATGCGGCAGACCCGGCGCCGGCTGACGGTAACGCCCGACCTCTCGAGCGACGCCTTTATCTTGCGCGAGCCGTACCGGCCCTTGCTGGCGGCGTGGGCCGCGACCACGGCCGGCGCGGCGGGGTCCGGCGCGGCGGGCCGGTCGGGCCGCGAGCGCATGGAGTAGTACGTCGACCTCGCGACGCCGAGGAGCCTGCACTGCGCTGGTATGGGGTAGCGGCCCTCGTTGGCCGCTATGGCCCTCACTTTCGAGCGTATATCAGCGCCGCTTGTTTTAAGACGTCGACCTCCATCCGGAGCCTGCGGTTCTCGCGCTCGAGCTCCAGGATCCGGTTCTGCTCGGGCGTGCGGTTGTCCGCGGCGCGCGGCGAGCCGGTCGCGTTTATCGACTTGATCCACCTCTCCACGGTGCTCTTGCCGAGGTCGTACTCGTCCATGATCTCGCGCTTGGGCTTGCCGGCGTTGTAGAGGTCGACTATCTGCCTCTTGAACTCGTCGGTGAAATGCCTCGGGTGCCTGGGGTCCCTCATATACGGCCCTCCCGTCTCTTGCGCCCCTCCCGGAACTGTCCACACCAGTGTAGCCAATCCAACACGAACGCCGCAGCCTGTCGCAGGAAGCGGGTGCGGGCGCCCTCGCCCATGGCGTACAGGTCGCGGCCCGCGACCAGCACACGACCCTCGTCCGGGGCGTCCAGCCCGCTCATGCAGTACAGGAGGCTCGTCTTGCCCGCCCCCGACGGCCCCACGATCGCCGTGAGCCCGCCCGCGGCCGCGAGCGAGCAGCCCCTGAGGACCGGGACGCGCTCCTCGCCCGTGTCGGCCCAGCGCTTGACGCCCTCGGCCCTCACCTCCGCCGCAGCCATGCGCGGCACCTCCCTTCGGGCGGGCGCTCCGCGCCCACCGACTCGTCCGTTCGACGCCACCCATGGAACCACCGCCCGTGCGCCCCGACGCCGCGCGCCAGTCGGTTGCCATCTCCAGATGGCAGTCTCGGTCTCGGTTCTGGTGCCACCACACCAGCGTGGGTGGGGGATACAGTTGCAAGTGGAGGTCATAAGCTGCGTCGAGGAAGGAGCCGGAAAATGAATCGCGCCGCATCTCCCTCGATTCTGAGAGCTTCTAGATTACAATGTTAAAAATTTGCATTAGATGAAGATCTTTCACATGGAGGCGTGATGATTATCCGTCAAAAGTACCTTGACCAGCTTCTCGCCTTTCGGGATCGAGACCTCGTCAAGGTCGTTACGGGGGTTCGTCGTTGCGGGAAGTCGACCCTTCTGGACATGATGCGCGAGCATCTGGCAAGGGAGGGCGTTTCCCGGGAGCGACTTCTCACGTTCAAGATGGAGTCCATGGAGTTTGATGGCTTGGATTATCGCGGGCTTTACCAGCTTGTTCGCAAACGGACAGAGGGAATCGTCCATCCCTATCTCTTTTTTGACGAGCTCCAAGAGATCGAGGGTTGGGAGCGCGCGATTAATTCCCTGCACGTTGACCTTGATTGCGATATGTATATCACGGGGTCCAACGCCTATCTGCTGTCGAGCGAGCTTGCCACGCTGCTCTCGGGGCGTTATGTGGAGGTCGAGATGCTGCCGCTCGTCTTCTCGGAGTTTCTCGATTTCCGGGGAGCGTCACTGTCCTCTCGCGCTGCGGCTGGGATGGATGTCTTCGAGTTGCCGGATGGCTCGCTTAGCACGGCGGTTGGCCTGTTTGATCATTATCGTCGCTACGGCGGGCTGCCGTACCTATCCTTGGGTACGCTAGACGGGGCGGTTCATAAGGCCTATTGCAGGTCACTGTACGAGACGGTCGTCATCCGGGATATTCTCGAGCGCGATCGCAGGCGTGGCCGCAGGCAGCTCACAAGCCCTGATTTGCTGGAGCGGACATGCCGCTTCCTTGCAGACAATATCGGTAAAGAGAATTCTGTCAACAGTATTGCCGGAGCGTTGCGGGCTGACGGCGTCGAGGCTGCGAACGGTACTGTTGACGCATACATGGGGGCGCTTGATGAGGCGTATCTCTTCTATCCTGTTCGGCGCTATGACATCAAGGGCAAGGATCTCCTGAAGACGGGTGGAAAGCGTTACATCGTGGACACGGGAATCCGCAACTATCTGCAGGGCTACCGTGATTCCGATCAGGGGCGTGTCTTTGAGAACATGGTCTATTTGCAACTTCGCTACGAGGGCTTTGAGGTGAGCGTTGGAAAGCTGCGCTCAGGTGAGGTGGACTTCGTGGCGTCGAGGTCAGACGGGCGTGCGTACATTCAGGTAACCGAGGATATGACTGACTCGGCCACCATGGAGCGTGAGCTCAGGCCGCTGCGCGCCATACGGGATGCATATCCGAAATTCGTAATTGCTGCCCGGGGGAGTTATCCAAGGGAGATTGACGGGATTCGTATCTTAGATGTTATGGATTTCTTTTTGCAAAGAAGGCCACTACTGGCGTAGAAGGATTTTTTTCATCTATGAATTTTTTTTCAGATAATTATAGAATCTAGCAATAATGGAATCCCAATATGGTCATTTGCTTTTCCGGCGGCAGTAGGCAGTGGATATCTAGTTAGCTATGGAGAGAATAACATCGTAGAGAATCGTTCCTCCGATTCGATATCAAAATAACAGTACAACTTCGTTCATGCTTTGATGTTATGAGCGTTTCGATGTCTATCATCACTATTGGAATCAGGCCTCGTTCCGGAATCGTCGTTAACCGATACGGTGGACAGATCTCTTGGGTGCGCTGAAATCGGAGAAGCGATTGGCTTGGTGCTTTTTGAGCGAAAGCTACTGAAGAAAACTCATGGCTCAATTTGAATGGGATAGAGATTCTGAGTTGCACACACTCAGTTTCATAATGGTTACTCAAGATACTGACGCTTCAGATTGAATGCTTGGGTCTTTTTTTGAAAGGCCCCATGGCAATATGAACTGCCTCCCATTTCTTGGACACAAGAAATGGGAGGCCTTTTTATGGCTGGAAACGCTTTGTACGACGTCGGAATGAGACTGCGAGCGGCAGAGCTGCACGACGAGGGGCACGGCCGCGCGGCG